>JAYVEA010000341.1:0-8335 GCA_043749085.1 Chitinophagales bacterium | reverse complement strand
TGTTTAATTGTTTAATTGTTTAGTTTGCAATTGTAATGTTACAACCAGATAACAATTCAACTATTTAACTATACAACCATTTAACTCAAAATCCTGTTGCTTTTAATTTTAATCCTGTACTCTCATCAAGACCAAACATCAAATTCATATTCTGAACAGCTTGTCCGCTGGCACCTTTTAATAAATTATCAATTGCAGAATGAACTACTAATTTAGCGCCTGCTTTCTCTAAATAAATAAAACACTTATTATTGTTAACAACCTGCTTTAAAGAAATCTGCTCATCGCTGACAATAGTAAATGGATGATCCTGGTAAAATTCTTTATATAATTTATTTAAATCATTCAATTCCCAATCGCAATGCGTTTGAGAGCTAACAAAAATTCCTCTTGTAAAATCTCCCCTCCATGGAACAAAATTAACTTCCATGTTTGTATTGCTCTGCAATTGCTGCAGAGACTCATGAACTTCATTTAAATGCTGATGAGTAAATGTTTTATATGGTTGAATATTATTTGCCCGCCATGAAAAATGAGAAGTATCGCTCAAACCCTGGCCAGCACCTGTTGAGCCCGTAATACCTGTTGTATAAACATCTTTTAATAATGCTGCTTTTGCCAATGGCAATAACCCTAACTGAATTGCGGTAGCAAAGCAACCGGGGTTTGCAACATTATTTGCGTTTTTAATTTTATTCCTGTTAAGCTCAGGCAAACCATAAACAAACTGCCGATCATTTATAGGCGAGTGTAGATGTAAACGAAAATCATGTGAGAGATCAATAATCTTAATTGAATCGTTTATTTCGTTTTCTTTCAAAAACTTTTTTGCTGCACCATGGCCTGCACAAAGAAAAAGTACATCGGCCCCCTCTAAATCTCCCCCCAAAGGGGAGACTTCCGAAGAGAATTTTAAATTCGTTTCGCCTAACAGATCCTGATGTACCATGTGTAGATAATTACCGCCATTACTTTTGCTTTGCACAAAAACAATTTCTGCTGATGGATGATTAAGTAATATCCTTATCAATTCTCCGCCTGTGTAACCGGCGCCACCGATAATTCCAACTTTAATCTGCTTATTCATTTAAATAGAACCTTTTGGATTAAGATCGTCCTTAATCTTATGATAGATCATTGTTTGATTACCAAATATTTTACTAAAGCCTCTCACGTCTTCGCCTGACCATCCGGTATTCATCTCACCATATTTTCCAAACTTATTATTCATCAGATCGTACGGAGATTCGATCCCGATGATTTGAAAGCGGTATGGCATGAGTTGTATAAATACATCACCGGTAACATTGCGTTGCGAAGTTTCAAGATAGGCTTCGATATCTCTCATCACAGGATCAAGGATTTGCCCTTCATGCAACCAGTTACCATAAAATTGCGCAAGCTGATCTTTCCATGTTAGCTGCCATTTTGTAAGCACATGCTTTTCCAACGCATGATGCGCTTTAATAATTACAATTGGCGCAGCAGCTTCAAAGCCAACGCGGCCTTTAATTCCAATGATCGTATCACCCACATGAATATCCCTGCCTATGCCATATGGTGCGGCAATAGTCTGCAAATACTGAATGGCTTCACTTGAATGAGAAAATCCTTTATCATTAATTTTCTTTAATTCTCCTTTTTCAAAATGCAATTTTATTTCTTCACTATCAGATTTTGTTACCTGGGTTGGCCATGCGTCTTCCGGCAACATTCCTTTTGATAAAAGTGTTTCCCTTCCTCCAACACTTGTTCCCCATAAACCTTTATTGATAGAATACATTGATTTGGAAAAATTCATGTCAACGTTCTTAGCTTTCAGATATTCAATTTCTTCTTCACGGCTAAGTTTAAGATCACGGATGGGTGTAATTATTTCTATTCCGGGAATCATAACATGAAATATCATATCAAAACGAACCTGGTCATTTCCGGCACCAGTACTGCCATGAGCAACTGCATCTGCATTGATATCTTTTACATGATCAGCAATATGCAATGCCTGGCTTAACCTTTCTGCACTTACACTTAACGGGTATGTATTGTTTTTTAAAACGTTTCCATAGATAAGATACCGCACGATATTATCATAATAATTTTCAACAGCATCAATTGTTGTATGTGTTTTTACTCCAAGCTTATAAGCATGGTGTTCAATTTCCTTTAATTCATCTTTAGAAAATCCCCCGGTATTTACAGTGATACTATGCACTTCATACCCAATATCTTCACTTAAATATTTTACACAATACGAAGTATCCAATCCGCCGCTAAAACCAAGAACAACTTTTTTTGCCATGATGAGAAATTAAAGATTTAATAACATTGAGAAAAAATTCTTTTTCTTGTCACCAACCTGTTTACCTGTTAAATACTTTAATAATCTGCTGTTTTTACTACGCATAAAACGCTCATACAATTTTGAATGTTTTTTAAATTCTTCTTTTGTTTCTTCAGGCTCATAATGGTCGGCAGGGTCGTACAACATTGCTGTGCACATACAATTCTTTCTGTCCTTACTCATTAATATGTCATAGTTCACGCAGCTTTTACAACCGGCCCAAAACTCTTCATCATCGGTTAATTCAGAATAAGTAACAGGCTCATAACCCAGATCAGAATTTATCTTCATTACGGCAAGGCCCGTTGTTAATCCAAAAATTTTTGCATGAGGATACTTTTCTCTGGATAATTCAAATATTCTGTGTTTAATTTGTTTGGCCACACCGCTTTTTCTAAATTCGGGTGCTACTATTAAGCCGCTATTTGCCACAAATTGTTCATGCCCCCAGGCTTCAATATAACAAAATCCAACCCATTGGTCTTCAGGTGTGTGAGCAATTACGGCCTTGCCTTCTTCCATCTTTTGAGAAATATAATCGGGTGATCGCTTTGCAATGCCTGTACCACGGGCCTGGGCAGAATCCGCCATTTCATCAGTTATGATGGAGGCAAATTTTTTATCGGCTGATGTTGCAACACGAACAATAATTTTTGATTGTTCCAATTTTGCAAAATTAAATGATTAATAATTAGGTGAAATTATTGCGGAGGATTTTGCTTCACTGACAGGGGCAAGGGCTAATTGCTCGTCCTATCAGCATCCAGGTCGGAGAAATCTTTCAGGGAGCCTGATGAAGATAGAATTTGAAAACTGTATTTGTATTGTATTATTCAATTCAGTTTTATTTAGTATTGAAATGCAAAGATATATATTTTTTAAAAAACGGCAGGTAAATAATTCTAAGGGTTTGTTATTATTTCCTGTGTCCATCTTTGCAGGTCATCTGCAATACTTCTGTCATTGCTTAAGCGTGGTACTTTATTTTGCCCCCCAAGCCTCCCGATACTTTTCATATAATCTATAAAGCCACCTTTTTTTATTACACTTATTTTTAAAGGATTTAAAATATTTCCTTTTATAAGATCATCATAATACACGTTTTTTTTACGGAGATTATTATCCACCTTTTCTGAAAAATCTTCAATATCTGTTGGAAGTTTTTCAAACTCTATAAACCACTCGTGATAACTCTTTGTGCCGTTTTGGGAAATGAATGGAGCGACTGTAAATTCGGTAATGTGGATGCCTTCTTCATTTGCTACAGTTAGTAAAGCGCTCTCCACTTCTTCTCCAATTACATGTTCGCCAAAAGCAGAAATAAAATGTTTTATTCTTCCGGTAACTACCAAACGATAAGGATCTACAGAAACAAATTTTACAGTATCACCTGTATTGTAAGCCCATAAACCTGCATTGCTGCTAACTATCAAAACATAATTCTCATTTTGCTTAACATCCTTTAATATTAACCTTGTTGGTTTATCATTTGAAAATTCACTT
Organism: Chitinophagales bacterium; assembly: GCA_043749085.1. GTDB lineage: Bacteria > Bacteroidota > Bacteroidia > Chitinophagales > Chitinophagaceae > Ginsengibacter. Next base: position 4,491 of record JAYVEA010000341.1, on the reverse strand, counting down.
ACCGGAATAAATTCAAAGAAGATACCACTATTAGTATTTAACAGCAATCCTTCTTCCTGCTGACTATCCTGGAAAGCAAAAAAACCTTCGCTTGCCGGGAACAATTCAATACAATCTATTTTCTCCCCAATGCTTTCAAACAGTTTTGCTTTGTAAGGTTCAAAGTTTACTCCCCCCTGCACCATCACACTAAAGTTTGGAAAAATATCTTTTATTTTTTTACCGGTTCTTTCTGTAAGTTTATCAAAATACATTTGCACCCAGGGCGGTATCCCACTTATTAACCGCATATCCTCATTCATTGTTTCATCAATTATTTTATCAAGTTTGGTTTCCCAATCCTCAATACAATTTGTTTCAAAAGAAGGAAGCTGGTTTGCCCGTAAATATTTTGGTACATGATGATTTACTATACCGCTCAATCTTCCTGTAGGAATTCCTCCCACTCTCTCCAACTCAGGTGAGCCACTAAGAAAAATTAATTTACCATCTGCAAAAGCTGTGTTTCCTGTTTCTGCCATATAGCACAGCAATGCATTTCTTGCCGTATTAATATGATTGGGAATAGAATCTTTTGTAATGGGGATATATTTTATACCACTGGTGGTGCCACTTGTTTTTGCAAAATAAATTGGCTGCCCCTTCCATAAAACATTATGTCTGCCTTGCTTTATTTTTTCGATATATGGTTTAAACTCTTCGTAATCTTTTATGGAAACATGATCAATGAAGTCTTCATGTGTTTTTATATTTTCAAAATTATGGTCTTTACCAAAATCAGTTTTACTACCAACTTTAATTAAATTTTCAAAAATTGATTCCTGGTCTGCTACGGCCGTAGTCATCCCTTTTTTTATCTGCTTCTGGATATAAGCAGCAAAGGGCTTTGCAAGAAAAGATTTAATCTTCATTCAGGCGTAAATCGGCGACAAACTTACAATTAATTACAATCGCATTGCCATTCTTTATCCAGATCAATACAGGTAACTACAATCAATTCATTTTGCTTAGGTGCAAAAACAATTCTCAGATGCTGATGTTCATGGCTATAGCCTTCTAATGCATAGGTTGCTCCCCGGTTATCATTTAAATCACTTTTATTATAATTGATATTTCCATCATGCAAAATCTCCTTTATTTCTTCTTCTGTAATTTCCCTGCATTGCATTCTGCATCTGGCATGTTTAGTTAGAATAAGATTAGCAATGTTTCTATTTAATTCAGCACTTTGGGACCGAGTGGTTTGAGAAGAATGCTTACCAGTTCCTAACGAAGAATAAAAATGACGGAACAAAAAAATACTTACAAGAAAAACTGCTGCAATAATTAATCTATATTTCAAACTACTCTTATTCATCAAAAATAATATCAGCAAAGATGCACACATCCATCATTATATTTGCAGATGCAAAAAACAGTAGCTGTACATACACTCGGTTGCAAGCTGAATTTTTCTGAATCATCTGCTATAACAAGACTGATGGAACATGATGGTTTTGTAAAAAAAGATTTTGATGAATTGGCTGATGTTTATGTTATTAATACCTGTTCAGTTACTGATAATGCTGATAAAGAATGCAGGCAATTGGTTAGAAGAATACAAAGAAAATCGCCTGAATCAATGGTGGTTATTACAGGGTGCTATGCTCAATTAAAACCTAAAGAAATTGCTGCTATTGATGGTGTGGATTTGGTTTTAGGGGCCAATGAAAAATTCAATATAACACGTCATTTACAACAACTTACCAAAGGTGATGCAACTAAAATATGCAGCTGCGATATAGAAGAAGTTAACGGCTTTCATTCGTCATTTTCTATCAAAGAAAGAACACGGAGCTTTTTAAAAGTTCAGGATGGCTGCGATTATAATTGCTCTTTCTGCACTATACCAATGGCCCGTGGCAAAAGCAGAAGCGATTCAATTGAAAATGTAATCACTAATGTAAAAGAATTGGCAAGTTCAGGTATAAAAGAAATTGTATTAACAGGCATTAACTTAGGAGATTTTGGTAAAGATGATTTGGGTAAAAAACCATCAGAAAATTTTTACTCTCTCATTCAAATCTTAGACACCATTGATGGTATTGAGCGCTACCGCATATCTTCCATTGAACCTAATTTGCTTACCAATGAAATAATTGAATTTGTTGCCGGTAGTAAAAAATTCATGCCTCACTTCCATATTCCTTTGCAAAGCGGAAGCAACAGGGTACTGGCTGCTATGCGAAGGCGATATAAAAAAGAATTGTATACAGAGAGGATCAATCTTATAAAAAAATTGATCCCGCATTGCTCTATTGGTGCTGATGTAATAGTGGGATTTCCCGGGGAAACGGATGAAGAATTTATAGAATCGTTTGATTTTTTACATTCTCTGGATATTTCCTATTTACATGTTTTTACTTACTCAGAAAGAGATAATACACATGCTCTTACTATCAAACCTGTTGTTCCGATACATATAAGAAATACCAGGAACAAGCTCCTGCGTAACCTTTCTTACCAAAAACAACAATATTTTACACAACAATATAGTGGCGAAACAAGAAAAGTATTATTTGAAAGCTGCAATAAGAATGGCATGATGGAAGGCTTTACTGATAATTATATTAAAATAACCGCCCCTTATAAAGCTGAATGGGTAAATAATATTATTGAATGGAGAGTTTAGATACCTCAATAAAAAAAAAATTACAAAAAAGATTACAAAAAACTTGCATTAGTAGAAACCACATTCTATATTTGTTTTCCCTAACATTCTTACTTTACCCTCTTACACCTGTTTTTCCCTTAATTTGACAAGACTGATTTTACTCCCCTAACGTATCATCAATATACCTTTCAAAAAATCATTGAAATAAATTTTTAAATTATTCAGCTTAACAACTGAATATATATTGCTGATTAAAAAACAGCAATTAAATAATCTCCTATATCCTCGTTTACTGAAAAACCAGATAAAATCTTCCCGCCCAGCGGGAAATCAATAACTCTGAAAAGTAAAATGAGCAAATTTTTTACACCCAAAGAAAAAAAACAGGTACAACACCTGTTGAAATTCTACTCCATTATCACCGGGTTAATAATGCTTTCATTTATCGGTACTGTTTCAGCACAAGACTCCCTTGTTTCCAACAATCATCCGGCAAACTATATAGCTACAGCAACATTAGGACAACTTACAGGAGGATATAGCAGCGGTTTTGTACAATTGCAATGGGCAACCTCCAGCGAAGTTGATATGCATCATTTTGAAGTGGAAAGAAGTACTGATGGTATCAGTTTTAGAAGAATAGGAAAAATATTAGCTAAAGGAGATGTAAATATCAGGACTGAATATACCTATTTAGATATACTTGCAGAAAAAGGTACTAATTTTTACAGGCTGGTAATTATTGACAAGGACGGCAATTTTTCATACAGCAAAATAATAACCATAGGTGTAGAAAAAGGAATAAGCTTATTTGTAGTTTATCCAAATCCTTTTGGCAAAAAAGTACAGGTAAAATTTAATTCGGATGGACCTGATCAGGCTACAATGCGTATCATTGATAATTCCGGTAAAGTAATAGCCACACAAACTGATCCTGTTCAAAAAGGCGAGAACCGCATTTCAATAAGAAATGTTGATAATCTTCCCGGCGGAATTTATTACCTTGAATTGATAACAAAAAATAAAAAAATACGAACCAAATTAATGAAGCAACAATCGGAATAACAGCAATTATCTCTCATAAAAACAGGCTTTGCAGAAATGCGAAGCTTTTTTATTTCAGTTCCTATAACGATATTATATTTGAAAAAAACTAAATGCCCTTTAAGATATTCTTTACAAGATCTCTATTTGTTTATTACCTCTTATGTTTTTTTACTTCAGTAACAGCACAAATTAATGTGAGGTTTGTTGCAAAGCAACGCACATCATTGCATCTATCGGATACGATCTTTATAGCAGGTAATTTTAATACATGGAATCCAATTGATAAAAGGTATCAACTTTTACCAGGCAATAATTCATCTCTAAATTTACAGTTAGCTCCCGGAAACTATAAATACAAATTAACAAGAGGAGGATGGAATAAAGTAGAAACATCTAATGATGGGAAAGATGTGGGAAACAGATTATTAATTCTTACAAAAGATACAGTGATAGAAATTTCGATAACCGGTTGGAGAGATGATTTTAGAGCCGAAGCAGTAGTAAGAAAACATACTGCCTCGCAACATGTAAGCGTTTTAGATTCTGCCTTTTACATTCCCCAACTAAACAGAACACGAAGAATATGGGTTTATCTTCCTGAAGATTATGCAAACACTCAAAAGAAATTCCCTGTGTTATACATGCATGATGGGCAGAATTTATTTGATGAGTTTACCTCAGGATTCGGTGAATGGGGAGTTGATGAATGTTTGGATTCTTTATTCAAACAGGGAAATAAAGAATGTATTGTAATAGGAATTGATAATGGTGTAAAGCGTATGAATGAATAC
>JAYVEA010000340.1:0-8429 GCA_043749085.1 Chitinophagales bacterium | reverse complement strand
CATTATATGGGTATCATCTCCAATAGTAACGCCTGCTTCAATAACTGCAAACGGATCTATTATTACATTACTTCCTATGCTGGCAGCAGGGTCTATATGGGCAAGGGGGCTGATCATATTTTATTTTTTGTTCTTTTAACTACCTGTGCAACTAATACTGCTTCTGTTACTATCCTGTCTCCCACGTATATCGTTCCTTTCATTTCACAAATCCCTCTGCGTATAGGATGTACAAGTTCCATTTTTAAAATAAGTGTATCACCGGGCACAACCTTCTGTTTAAATTTACAACTTTCGATCTTTAGAAAATAAGTATCAAATTTATCTTCTGAATCCTGCGGAATGGCAATGAACCCGCCTGTTTGTGCAAGGGCTTCTGCGAGCAAAACACCCGGCATTACTGAGTTTCCGGGGAAGTGCCCCTGGAAAAAAGGTTCATTATAAGTCACGTTTTTTATAGCAATTACGTGCCTGTCAGTAATTTCCATTACTTTATCAACCAGTAAAAAAGGATACCTGTGCGGCAGTGTTCTTTCTATCTGCTGTATATCAAGAAGCGGGGGTTGATTGGGATCATATTTAGGAATATTTTCTTTGAGCCTATTTTTTTTAATATGCTCTTTTATTTTTTTTGCAAATTTAATATTAGAAGCATGGCCGGGCCGGTTAGCAATTATATGAGCTTTAAACGGAAAGCCAACAAGTGCAAGATCGCCAACTACATCAAGTAATTTATGGCGTGCCGGCTCATTAGGGAAACGCAATTGTAAATTGTTTAAAATTCCTTCTTCATTTACATGTACATCCTGTTTGTTAAATACTTTTGAGATCTTCATTATCTGCTCCTGGGTAACGCTTTTATCAACTACAACAATGGCATTATTTATATCGCCGCCTTTAATAAGATTATTGGCCAGCAATAATTCCAGCTCATGAAAGAAACAAAAAGTGCGGCTTGGAGCAATCTCGTTTTTGAACTGGGAAATATTCCGGATGGAGGCATGCTGTGTTCCCAATACAGGAGAATTAAAATCGATCAGCGTGTTTATGCGGTACTCATTAGATGGCAATGCCACCATCTCCACTTTCTTCTCCTCATCAGAAAAAGTTATGTTATTACTGATTGAATAATAAATTTTTTCGGCATTTTGTTTTTGTATTCCTGTTTTTTCCAGGGCTTCTACAAATGGCTCTGCGCTTCCATCAAGAATTGGGATCTCTTCTCCATCAATCTCAATTAAAACATTATCCACCTGCATACCAACAAGGGCGGCCATAAGATGTTCAATGGTGCTAATCCTGGCGCCATTAACTTCTATCGTGGTACTCCTGTTGGTTTCAATAACATTATCAACATCGGCTTTAACCAGGGGTTTTCCCGGAAGATCGATTCTTTGAAAAATAATGCCGGTATATGGCTCCGCAGGTTTAAGCCGCATGGTTACTGCCTGTCCGGAATGAATACCTGCTCCTGAAATATTTACCTCTTCTTTTATCGTATGTTGATAGTGGTGATAATTAGAGTTTAGATGCTCCATATAGCACGAAAGTATGAAAACTATCGGATTTTAGTTATGCGTTGTGAGAGGTGAATTGTGAGCAGAGAGGGAAGAAATAATAATTAACGGTTCATACAATCAATGGGATATTTTTTCTGCCAATAATTGCTGTACCAATTGTTCTAATTCTGCAATTCGCTTTTCCATTTCAGGAAGGTTGCGGCTTAGTGCCTGGCTGCGTAAAGCACTTGTATAATCATAAGCGGGCGAACCTGTAACCGTTGTATTGGGGTTCTTAATAGATTTACTTACCCCACTTTGTGCATTTATTTTACTTCCATCTGCAATTTGTAAATGACCAACTATCCCGGCCTGGCCCCCTATCATAACATTATTGCCGATCTTTGTGCTGCCGCTAACGCCTGCCTGTGCAGCGATTACAGTGTTTATGCCTACTTCAACATTATGCGCAATTTGTATAAGGTTATCTAGTTTAGCACCGGTTTTTATTAATGTTGATCCAAGGGTGGCCCTGTCTATTGTTGTATTAGCACCGATCTCTACATAATCTTCAATAACAACATTACCTATTTGAGGGACCTTTTTAAATGTACCGTCTGATTGTGGTGCAAATCCAAATCCATCACTTCCGATAACTGTAGCGGCGTGTATAGTAACATTTTTGCCTATTATACAATCATGATAAATTTTAACGCCGGGATAAATAATTGTATCTGCATCTACGGTAACATTATCACCTAAAAAAACCTGCGGAAATATTTTTACATTATCCCCGATAATTACATTTTCACCAATATAACTAAATGCCCCGATAAAAATATTATCTCCCAGCTTTGCTGTAGCAGCAACGTATATTGGTTGCTGAATGCCCACCATTTGTTCCGTCATCATTTTTTGATAACCGGCTAAAATGGTTGCAAATGCAGAGTAGGCATCGGGTACCCGAATTAATGTAGTGCCATTAAGCTTTTGTTTTATTTCCTGCGACTCGTTTATAATAATTATAGAGGCATGTGTACTATAAAGATGTTCCTCATATTTTGGATTTGCTAAAAAAGCCAGTTGTCCCTTTTCAGCATTCTCAATTTTACCAAACGAAGAAACTGAGGCGGTATCATCGCCTTCAATTTTTCCATTGATAAGTTGCGCTATTTGTGCTGCGTTAATTTGCATGATAAAGGTGATGCAAGCTACTGGCTTCAAGTTTTCAGGCAGCAAGTTTTAATAAATTAAATTTTTCCTGCTGCATTTGCTTATAGCCTGAGCTATTTTACATAACAAATGTAAAATTTTTTTACTGTGCCAAATAAAGATTGATTAATCAGGGCATTATCTACCTTAGATATATCCTTCACTGTACCATCTTTAAATAAAATATGAATATGTTCATCCTGTGTATTATATGTTTTATTTTCAGTTTCCCCGGTAAATACCAGGTAAGACGCTTCCTCTTCGGAAATGTTTAATTTCTTTGCTGCTTCAGCTTTTTTCTTATTTAATAATTCAGGCGGGATGGATCTTGAAAAATATTTTACTTTGAGAAGATTGCGGTTAATTATGCCTTTGCATAAAAAAGATAAAATTTTATCGGGATGATCCATCCAGAATTTTATGGCGTTCATAAAATCGTAATCATCAAGATTACAAAATTCGGTAAGAAATTTTTCAATCCCGTGTTGTTTATAATCGTCACTGAGAAAAATATTTAAAGTTGCAGAAGGAGATTCAGCTTTAATGGCTTTGGCTCGTTTAATTACATTCACCATCATTTTTTCGGCACATAAAACAGTTTTGTGCAGGTACACCTGCCAGTACATCAACCGCCTGCTTACTAAAAATTTTTCTATTGAATAGATCCCTTTTTCTTCTATCATTAACTCCCCATTATGAACGGTAAGCATTTTTAAAATCCGGTCATAGGCGATCACTCCTTCATTAACTCCTGTAAAAAAACTATCTCTCATCAGGTAATCCATGCGGTCAACATCAAGCTGGCCGCTCACCAATTGGTGAAGAAATTTTTTGGGATGCTTATCTGTAAAAATATCTATTGCTATTTGCAACTGGCCATTCATCTGGCCATTCATATCTTTCATTAATAACAATGAAATTTCTTCATGTGTCACATCTTCAATAAGCGTATCTTCTAAAGCATGTGAGTAAGGCCCATGGCCTATATCATGTAATAAAATTGCCGCCTTAGCGCCCTGCTCTTCTTCTTTTGTTATTTCAAACCCTTTGCCTCTTAATTCAATAATAGCGTTACACATTAGATGGTACGCACCTAATGAGTGGTGCAGCCTTGTATGCACTGCCCCGGGATATACAAGTGCCGCCATTGCCATCTGGTGAATGCGGCGTAAACGCTGGTAATATGGATGAGAAATAATTTTAAAGATCAGTTCATCGTCTATTGTTATAAAACCATAAACAGGATCGTTGATTATCTTGCGGTGAGACATCTATGCTAATTGTTAAAATGTATAAGCCTTGTTGCAAAGGTAATTTTTGGAATGGGAATAAATTACATTTGTGAGCTTCTATTCCTTAATAAATGAACATCTAAAAAATTTATAAATGTACTTAAACCCCTTCAGGGGTTTGGGGTAAATAATTGCAAATGAGTTTAGCTAAAATTTTATGGGTAGATGATGAGATGGAAAGTTTGAAATCCCAGATCATGTTTTTGGAAAATAAAGGTTATGAAGTAAAGTCCCTGAGTAATGGCTTAGATGCGGTTGATTTTGTAAAGGAGAATGAGGTGGATGTTATTTTGCTTGATGAAAGTATGCCAGGTATTTCCGGTTTGGAAACGCTTCAAAAAATTAAGGAAATAAAAGCGCAGATACCCATTGTTCTCATTACCAAAAATGAGACGGAAAATTTAATGGATGAAGCCATAGGCTCACAGATAACTGATTATTTAATTAAACCGGTAAATCCAAACCAGGTGTGGCTTTCATTAAAAAAAATCATTGATAACAGGCGGCTTGTTGCAGAAAAAACAACTTCATCGTACCAGCAACAGTTCAGGGAATTATTTATGGCATTGAGCAATAATCCTGATCATAAGGAGTGGATGGAAATTTATAAGAAGCTTGTATACTGGGAGCTTGAGATGAAAAAAAGTGATAGCCCGGAGATGCAGGAAATTTTCCAATCGCAAAAGCAGGAAGCCAATACAGATTTTTTTAAATTCATTTCAAAAAATTATTCTTCATGGGTTACCAATCCGGCCGCAGATGCGCCGGTTATGAGTAACACTTTAATGAAGTATAAAGTTTTTCCTCATGTAGAAAAAGGAATACCAACTTTTTTTGTGCTGATAGATAATTTAAGATTCGATCAATGGAAAACCATTCAGCCAATTTTTGCAGAGAGCTTCAGGATACAGGAAGAAGAAACATTTTATTCAATTTTACCTACTGCAACGCAATACAGCCGCAATGCAATTTTTGCAGGCCTGCTGCCTGTGGAGATCGAAAAACAATTCCCGGTTGAATGGAAAAATGATGATGAGGAAGGCGGTAAAAATATGTTTGAAGAAGGTTTTTTTAAAGCGCAATTACAACGCTTAAGAAAAACCGATCTTAAATATTCATACACTAAAATCACTAATCATCATGATGGGCAAAAGATGGTTGATAATATGCATAACATGTTGCAGAATGATCTGAATATTATCGTTTACAATTTTGTGGATATGCTTAGCCATGCAAGAACAGAAATGGAAGTACTTAAAGAGCTTGCAGCGGATGAGGTAAGCTACCGCAGCATTACAGCCTCTTGGTTTGAGCATTCACCACTGCACCAGGCATTGAAAAAGATCGCAGATAAAAAAATTAATTTAATTGTTGCAACTGATCATGGAAGTGTGAGGGTAAATACGCCAAGTAAAGTTGTAGGCGACAAACAAACTACTGCTAATCTTCGGTACAAGCATGGAAGAAATTTAAATTATGAAGCAAAAGAAGTATTGGCTTATCGTGATCCAAGGCAGGCCGGCTTGCCTGTACCAAATGTAAATTCTTCCTTTATTTTTGCAAAGCAGGATGGCTATTTATGCTATCCCAATAATTACAATCACTTTGTAAATTATTACCGCAATACATTTCAACATGGAGGCGTAAGCCTGGAAGAAATGATAATTCCTGTAATAAGAATGACCAGTAAAACATAGCACTTAAGATGAAGTATAATCAAACAACATTAAATAAATTAGAAAAAATTCTGGAGGAAGCAGGATATGTTGTTCGCTATGAAAGAGGGTCGTTCCAAAGTGGGTATTGCATTTTGGAAGAAAAGAAAGTAGTAGTGCTTAATAAGTTCTTAAACCCTGAAGGAAGAATAAATACACTTATCGATCTTATCCCATCGGTACAAATCACTTATGAATTGCTGACTGTTGATTCTCAAAAAATATATGACGAGGTGATGTCAAAAGTGATTAGTGAAAAGTAACTGTAAGTAATGCTGCTTTTTTGATTCACGGCTGACCATTCACAACTGACCTAAAAGTTTTAGCTTTGACGGGTGAGCTATCCTGATTTAAAAATTACTTTTCTTGGAACAGGTACCAGCAGCGGCGTACCAATGATAGCCTGCAATTGCGAGGTTTGTACTTCCACAGATAAAAAAGACAAGCGTTTACGCAGCAGTATTTTAGTTCAAAGCAAAACAACTACTCTTGTTGTTGATACAACCCCTGACTTTCGTTATCAAATGTTGCGTGCTGATGTAAAACATTTGGATGCCGTAGTTTTTACTCATCCGCACAAAGATCATATTGCAGGCCTTGATGATGTAAGGGCATATAATTTTTTTACACATAAGCCCATGGAAATTTTTGCGAATGCTTTAACTGAAGAAGCAGTAAGACGGGAATTTATTTATGCATTTGCTGAAAATAAATATCCCGGTATTCCTAAATTAAATATTAATACAATTACAACCGGGCCTTTTATGGTAGGTGATATACCTATAACTCCTATTGTTGTTTATCATTTAAATATGCCTGTACTGGGTTTCAGGTTTGGAAAGTTTACCTATATAACTGATGCCAACCGGATAGATGAAAATGAACGGGAAAAAATTAAAGGCAGTGAAGTAATTGTATTAAATGCATTGCGAAATGAAAGACACATTTCTCACTTCACGCTTACAGAAGCAACGGCTTTGGCTAATGAATTAGAAATTCCGAAAGCTTATTTTACTCACATGAGCCACCAGATAGGCAGGCATGATGATGTAAATAAAACGCTGCCGGATAATAGGCAGTTGGCATGGGATGGCTTGGTTTTAAATTTGTAACCTGTAAACCGGAAGTAATTTTACAAATTCTTACAACTCATTGATAATAAATAATTTGTTTCAATTAATGATATTTTCTTACTCTTCAGCTTCGAAAAATTGTCCTTAAAACCGCAGTTTTAACCCCCTAAAATAGGGTGATTTCCCCGTAGCAGATTCCGGAAGCAGCTTGTACTTTTCCATTATGTGGAAACAATTTATTCTCAAATACTTAACCTTTACCAGGAAAGAAAGGACAGGAATTTTTATTGTTCTTGTATTAATTATAACCTGTTTATCGTTCCCTTTTTTATATCCATATTTCATTCACAGTAAAAGTTATGAGCACCCGGAGTTTGATAAAGAAATTTCTCAATTAAAAATTCAGCAGGCAGATGCAGATAGTATGTCAGCTAAAAAATATTATAGAAAAAGTTTTGATGAAAATAATTATGCAAATTATTATGAGCCGTCCGAAAAAAATTATTACACAAAGTCAAAAGGAGAGGTGTTTTATTTTGATCCTAATTCTGCATCGGTGAGTGATTGGAAACGATTAGGCGTAAAAGAAAAAACTGCTGAAACTATTCAGAAATATTTATCCAAAGGCGGTCATTTTTATAAACCCGAAGACATTAGTAAGATCTGGGGATTACATAAAGATGATATTGAACGTTTACTTCCTTATGTTAGAATTGAAAGTATGAAAAAAGAGTATACTAAGAATGAGTACTCAAACTTTAAAAGCAATGATGCATATAAACCATCTCCCAAAATTATAGATATTAATACTGCAGACACCTCTGCACTTATTGCCTTACCCGGTATTGGAAGTAAGCTTGCGCAACGCATCATTGCATTTCGCGATAAGCTTGGTGGCTTTTACGATGTTGACCAGGTTAAGGAAACATATGGCTTACCTGATTCTACTTTTCAAAAAATAAGATCAAGATTAATTCTTACAAACGATGCTGTAAAAAAAATAAATATTAATACAGCTACTATTGATGAAATGAAATTACATCCGTATATCAGGTATAATCTTGGTAATGCTTTTATACAATATCGCATGCAGCACGGAAATTATTCTTCTGTTTCTGATATAAAAAAAATAATGATAATTACAGATGATATTTTTAATAAAGTGTCCCCTTATCTTACTGTAAACTGATATTTTTTTAACCAATTTCATAGGTTATCTCAATCTGGTTATCTTGCAAGATCATATAAACAATCATATGGATTTTAAGAGTACTGAACTTACAGAGCAGGTTGCACAGACAGCAAGAGATTTTGCACAGCAAAATATTAAGCCACATGTAATGGAATGGGATGAATCACAAACCTTCCCTGTGGAAGTTTTTAAACAAATGGGGAAGCTGGGTTTAATGGGAGTACTTGTTCCGGAAAAATATGGAGGCGCCGGGCTGGGTTATTTTGAATACAATGAAATAATACAGGAAGTTGCAAAAATTTGCGGCTCTGTTGGCCTCTCTTTGGCGGCACATAACTCTTTATGCACAGGGCATATTTTATCTTTTGGTAACGAAGAGCAAAAAAATAAATATCTCCCAAAGTTGGCTACAGCAGAGCATATCGGCGCATGGGGTTTAACAGAGC
>JAYVEA010000339.1:0-8447 GCA_043749085.1 Chitinophagales bacterium | reverse complement strand
TTGGGCATCTAAGTCTATGGCAGCAAAGGTTGCTTTTACCAGATCATTGAATGAACGTGCCTTTCCGGTACCAATATTATAAATACCATTCTTAATTTTCTGTGGATTGTCGACTGTAGGCCATTGACTGACCTCCAAAAACCAGTAACAAATTTTAATAACATCTTTTACATAGATAAAATCACGTAACTGTTCACCATCATTAAAGCCCTCTTTGCGAGATTTAAAAAGTTTTACAAAACCATTTTGTTTTATTTGGTGAAACCCATGAAATATCATGCTTGCCATTCTTGCTTTGTGATATTCGTTTGGTCCGTACACGTTAAAAAATTTTAAGCCAGCCCAAAAAGGTGGTTGATTTTCTTGCTCAAGAACACATTTATCAAATTCATTTTTGGAAATACCATAAGGATTTAATGGCTGTAGCTTTTCAATTATTGCATGATCATCCGAATAGCCAAATTCACCTGTGCCGTAGGTTGCAGCCGATGATGCATACACCAGGGGAATATTATTTTTAGTGCAATAGTTCCAGATCTTTTGCGAGTAGTCAACATTTAAATGCTGGTGAATTGCATAATCAAATTCAGTAGTATCAGTTCTGGCGCCTAAGTGAAAAACGAATTTTACATCCGGTTTTTCAATATTCAACCACTCAAAAAAATTCTCTCTCTCTACCCTAACAGTATATTTTTTCTGATGCAGGTTTAATTCTTTTTCATCTTCATCAAATTCATCTACCAGGACTAAATTCTCGAAACCTTGTTTGTTTAAGTACCCAACCATACAGCTTCCTATAAAACCTGCTGCACCGGTAACAACTATCACATTGTCTTTATTTATCATTATTCGGGAAGATAATTTTTAAAATACTTTTCAATTGCAGTATCATATTTTTCTTTCCAATCACTTATGTTTCCCCAGTTCTGATTATCAATCTCAACATTATTATTTGTTACAACACCAAGTTTTTCAAAAGGCGAAGCTGTTATAAACTTTTCAAATTCATTTATATTATTTTCTGAAACACTAACCACTACCCTGCCTTGTGCTTCTCCAAACCAATAAGCATCTTTGCGGATATCAATTGTATTTTGACTGACATTAAAACCCAAATTTTTATTAAAGCCACTTTCAGCAAGTGTTACAAAAAGCCCACCCTCACTTATGTCATGTGCTGATTGAATCAGTTTATTTTTAATGAGGCTTCTTATTGTTTGATGTAAATTAAATTCTTCATCAAGATTAAAATAGGGAGCAGGAGAAAATTCAACTTCACAAATTTTATGTAAATACTCTGAGGAATTAATATCGTTTTTGCTTTCACCCAATAAATAAATTACATCACCCGGAGTTTTAAAATCTAATGTCATTTTATCATTTATATCATCCAATATTCCCACCATACCTATTGTTGGTGTGGGGTAAACAGGACCGGAAGGAGACTGATTATAAAAACTAACGTTACCCCCAGTCACAGGAGTATCAAATTTTTTACAGGCTTCGCTCATTCCTTTAATTGCATAAACAAATTGATAATACACTTCAGGATCATAAGGGTTTCCGAAGTTGAGGCAATTAGTTACTCCTAATGGCTGTCCACCACTGCATACAATATTGCGTGCAGCCTCACTTACGGCGATCATGCAACCAACATATGGGTCAGCAAATACATAGCGACTGTTACAGTCTGTTGTTATCGCCAATCCTTTTCCGGTTTCTCTTACAAGAACAACTGCAGCATCAGAAGGTTGATTGGTATTGGTATTACCGGTACCAACCATGCTATCGTATTGATGATATATCCATTTTTTAGATGCAATATTGGGAAGAGAAATTAATTGTTCAGCAACACTTTTTAAATCCACAGGAACTTTAATTTTATTTAGATCAAAACTATTTATTTGTTCTAAATATTTTGGTTCAGAATATTCTCTTTCATACACAGGCGCCCCGCCACCTAAAACCAAACTCTCTGCAGGAAGTTCGGCTTCCAGTTCTCCATGCATATAAAATTTAAGCAATTTATCATTTGTTACTTCACCAATTTGTGAACATGGAATATCCCATTTCTCAAATATTTTAATTACTTCTTCTTCTCTGCCCTTATTAATTATCAGTAACATTCTTTCCTGGCTTTCACTCAGCAATAATTCCCAGGACTTCATACCAGCCTGTCCGGCAGGCAGGTTTTTTTGCCGTGTCGGAACTTTATCAAGATCAATTTTCATTCCTACCTCACCTTTGGCACTTGTTTCAGCAGTAGAACATATAATACCCGCAGCACCCATATCCTGCATGCCAGCAACGGCGCCTGTAGGAATTATTTCAAGACAAGCTTCTAATAATTTTTTCTCCTGAAAAGGATCTCCTACCTGTACAGCAGGCAGATCTTCCATACTATTCTCAGTTATATCAGCAGAGGCAAATGCAGCACCGCCCATTCCATCTTTTCCTGTTGCGCTGCCAACAATAAAAACAGGATTGCCTACACCAATTGCTGTGGCACTAACAGTACTCCCCAGTTTCACAATACCAACACTCATTGCGTTTACCAATGGATTGGTGTGATAGCAATCTTCAAAATAAGCTTCGCCGCCAACAGTGGGTACACCGAAACAATTTCCATAATGACCTATACCATGTACAACACCACTTACCAAATGTTGTGTTTTATTATCTTTTAAATTTCCGAAGCGTAAGGAATTTAATGCAGCAATCGGTCTTGCACCCATAGTAAAAATATCACGATGAATACCTCCTACACCTGTTGCAGCACCCTGAAAAGGTTCGATAGCAGATGGATGATTATGACTTTCAATTTTAAACACAACGCCATAACCATCACCAAGATCCATAAGTCCTGCATTCTCTTCGCCGGCTTTTATGAGCAGTTTAGAACCCTCTCGTGGCAAGGTTTTTAACCATTTAATTGAATTTTTATAACTACAGTGTTCACTCCACATAACTGAATATGCACTTAACTCTGTAAAGTTGGGTGTACGACCCAATATTTTTATTATTTGTGCAAATTCATCTGGTTGTAACCCTAATTTTTGGGCTACGTCAACTGTAATTTCCATATCAAAAATGTATAGCAAACATACAATGTCTGTAAATGTTATGACGAATATAGGTGTGCAAATATTTTAACTAACTTCCCACACTTAAAATTTTAGCGTTGAGTTATTTATTTTTTTTTATTTACCTGGGGTTGTTTTGCTGGCTATTGACTAAAATAAAATTTATTAAAGATGCTGGCCTGGATAAAAGAACAATTATCATTTTATTCCTGATAAGAATAATTGCCGGAATTATTTACGGATATATCAATCTCTACCACTATTCCGCTACAGATGCTGCTGCATTTCATCAGGAGGGCATTATAGAATATGATCTGCTTTTTAATGATCCTAAAGAATATTTTACTAATATTTTTAAATATCATCATCAAAACTCAGGGCTATTAGACATTACAGATTCATTCTGGAATAATCTCAGAAGCGACCTTATGATAAAGCTTCTGTCCATATTTAATATTTTCAGCAGGGGAAATTTCTTTATCAATACAATCTTTTACAACTTCCTGATATTTTTTGGCTCCATATCTTTTTACAGGATATTTATCAGGTTATTCCCGGACAAAAAAATGTTGTTAGTTGTTGGATCATTTTTCTTGCCCTCTTTGCTTTATTTTTCTGCCGGCATACATAAAGACGGGTTGATATTTTTAGGATTAGGCATTTGCTGTTATAACTTGTTTTATATAATTAAAGAACGCTTTTCTTTTAAACATTTATTATTTCTGCTGGGAGGCTTAATAATAATTTTCTTGTTACGAAATTTTGTGCTTATAACATTAATACCCGCTATAATTGCATGGATAATTGCTGAAAAAAATAAAAAATTTATTCTTCAAACTTACTTTTTAGTTTACCTTTTTTTTATAGTATTGTTTTTTAGCATAGGGCGATTGCATCCCGCCCTAAATTTACCCCAATATGTTTCTACAAGACAGATTGCGTTTATACAAATTGCTAATTTAAGCCAGTCAGCTATCAATATTAATCCACTCTACCCTCATTTTAGAAGTTTTTTAAACAATTCACCCCAGGCGCTTAATCATACTTTGATGCGTCCCTATTTAACAGAAAAATTTAGCCTTCTTTATATTCCAATGGCAATTGAGATCTTTATTTACCAGTTTTTATTTTTTATTTTTCTTTTGTTCAGATCAAAGAATAAAAAGCCGGATTCATTTATATACTTCTGTGTCTTCTTTAGTATTTCCATGTTTTTAATGATCGGGTACACAATCCCAATAATTGGGGCAATAGTAAGGTACCGAAGTATTTATTTCCCTTTACTTCTCATCCCTATTATTTGTAATATCGATTGGATAAAACTGAAATCCGTTCTACGCTTTAAGAAATAATATAATATTTACTATTATCCTTATTTTTCTCCACATAAGAGGATTTAATAGAAATAATCTTTTTATTTCCACTCAAATGCCTTTTTTTTGCATCTTAATTAAAAAAATATGCAATCATTACGATTTAATGCAATTCATAATTTAACGGCAAATCCAATTTCAGTAGATGTAAAAGGATCAAATAAAACTACACTAATCTTTGGTGAAAACGTTTTTACTTTAAAAAATGCCAGGGAATTTTTAAGTGATGAAGCTTATAAAAGCCTTGTAGGCTCTATTAAAAGCGGGAGCAAAATCGACCGTAAAATGGGCGATCAAATTGCTGCAGGCTTAAAAGGCTGGGCAGAAAAAAAAGGAGTAACACATTTTACTCACTGGTTTCAACCATTAACAGGTGCTACTGCTGAAAAACACGATTCATTCTTTACAATTAAGGGAGATGGAAGTGCTCTTGAAGAATTTGACGGAGCTGCTTTAATACAACAGGAGCCTGATGCATCTTCTTTCCCCAGTGGAGGTTTAAGAGCAACATTTGAGGCAAGAGGTTATACAGCATGGGATCCTTCATCACCGGCCTTTATAATGGAAATAGGGCAGGGAAAAACATTATGTATTCCTACAATATTTGTTTCATATACCGGAGAATCTTTAGATACCAAAACCCCACTGCTAAAAGCATTGGTTGCGTTGGACAAAGCAGCTGTTGACGTTTGCCAGTATTTCGATAAAAATGTAACGGAAGTATCTGCAACACTAGGTTGGGAACAGGAGTATTTTGTTATTGATGCAAGCATTGCAAATGCACGTCCGGATCTTGTAATGACAGGCAGAACTGTTTTTGGACATGCTCCTGCAAAAGGTCAGCAATTGGAAGATCATTATTTCGGATCAATTCCTGAAAGAGTGTATGCTTTTATGAGAGATTATGAAGATGAAGCATATAAACTGGGAATTCCTTTGCGTACAAGGCACAATGAAGTAGCGCCTTCACAATTTGAATGTGCACCCATTTTTGAATCAGTTAATCTTGCTGTTGATCATAATACTTTATTAATGGATATTATGACAAGAGTTGCCAAGCGGCATAACCTTGTGGTTTTATTGCATGAAAAACCTTTTGCAGGTATTAACGGTAGTGGTAAACATAATAACTGGAGTCTTGCCACCAATACAGGAGTGAATCTTTTGTCACCTGGCAAAACACCAAAGACCAATTTGATGTTTCTTGCATTTTTTGTGAATACTATTAAAGCTGTTCACGATTATTCAGATCTTCTAAGAGCGTCAATTGCCTCGGCAGGTAATGATCACAGGTTAGGTGCCAATGAAGCGCCCCCTGCAATTATCTCAATTTTTATCGGTAAATATTTAACCGATGTTTTAGAACAAATTGAAACCCGGGTAGGACAAAAATTTGATGAACAGGATGAGGCAATGCTTAAGCTGGATATTCATAAAAGCATCCCTGAATTGATGCTGGATAACACCGACAGGAACAGAACTTCTCCTTTTGCTTTTACAGGAAATAAATTTGAATTCAGGGCAGTAGGCTCTGCTGCAAACTGTGCAGGCGCAATGACAGTTTTAAACACAATTATGGCAGAAACACTTACTCAATTTAAACATGACGTAGATGCTGTTATTGAGAAAGGGGAAAAAAGAGAGATAGCATTAATGCAGGTAATTCAAAAGTATATTGTTGAAAGTAAAGATGTTTTATTTGAAGGCAATAACTATAGTGAAGAATGGGAAAAAGAGGCTAAAAAGAGAAACCTCCCAAATGTAAAAACAACGCCATTGGCTTTGGATGCGTTTGTAACTGACAAAGCAAAAAAACTTTTTGAACACAATAAAATTTATACGCACAGTGAACTGGAAGCACGTCATGAAATTTTATTGGAGAATTATGTAAAAAAAGTTCAAATTGAAGCCAGGGTTATGGGTGATCTTGCGACCAACCATATTTTACCAGCAGCTATCAAATATCAAAATATATTGATCCAAAATATAAGAGGATTAAAAGAAGTTAGCTTGCCTGACACGGCTTCTGCCCATCAAATACAGATTGTTGGTAAAATAGTTGATCATGTGAATGCCATGAGTATTAAAGTTGAAGAAATGATAGAAGCCAGGAAAGTTGCCAATGAAATTACAGATACCAGAGAAAGAGCAATCGCTTATTGCGATACAGTTAAATCATGCTTTGATGATATCCGGTATAATGTAGATAAATTGGAATTACTGGTGGATGATAAATTATGGGAATTACCAAAATATAGAGAGCTCCTGTTCCTTAGATAAATCAAAAATTAAATCCCGAAAATTTCGGGATTTTTTATTTAACAAATCTTCTTTAAACTTAAAAGATAAATTGCAATCTCAGACTTTATATAAAAAACATAACATGAAAAAAATATTAAAATTATTATCGATTGTAATCATTCTTTTCTCATTTACAATAAATGCTGATGCACAAACAAAGCATAATAAAAAGGAAAGAAAAGAAATGATGAAAGCGCTTAACCTTACTAAACAACAGAAAACGCAACTCAAATCATTTCACAAATCAACAAAGCAGGAAAGAGAAACCATAAAAAATAATTTTGCCCTGACTGAACAAAAAAAAAACAAAAATGGAACAATTGAAAAGTGAAAGGCATGAAAAACTGGAATCAATTTTAACTCCTGCCCAGAAAGAAAGAATGAAACAAATGAGAGAGAATCAGCCAAGCCGTGGTGTTACTAATATGCCTAATGAAAGAACAAAGTAGTTAACCTAAAAATTCAATGATCCTTTTGGATAAGCCATCTCTTTTGATGGCTTATTTTTTTAAACTAATTCTCAGCAGTTTCCAAATAACTTTCTGTTGGTTCACAGGTGCAAATTAAATTTCTGTCTCCATATGTGTTATTTACCCTGCTAACTGATGGCCAAAATTTATTTTCCTTTAAATATGCTAAAGGAAATGCAGCCTGTTGGCGGCTATACGAATATTTCCATTCATCAGAAGTAATAACTGATAAAGTATGTGGTGCATTTTTTAAAGGATTACTTACATTATCACTCTTTCCATCAGCAATATTTTTTATCTCTTCATAGATATTTATTAATGCATCGCAAAAACGGTCTAGTTCAGCTTTGCTCTCACTTTCCGTTGGTTCTATCATTATGGTTCCAGGTACAGGAAAACTAAGTGTAGGGGCATGAAACCCATAGTCCATCAGCCTTTTAGCCACATCTTCTGCTTCAATACCATTACTTTTGAATGGTCTTAGATCTACAATAAATTCATGGGCACATGTGCCACCCTTTCCTGTGTAAAGTATCTTGTAATATTTTTTTAATCTGAACTTCATGTAATTCGCATTCAGAATTGCGTATTCTGTTGCCTTGCGAATACCATTTATTCCCAGCATTTTTATATAAGCATAACTGATAAGTAAAATGCTTGCAGAGCCATAAGGTGAAGCACTGATAGAATGAATTTGTTGCTTCCCATTTTGCAAAATAGGATGGCCCGGTAAATATGGAGCCAACTTCTCATTTACACATATAGGACCCATACCCGGTCCGCCGCCGCCATGTGGAATAGCAAATGTTTTATGCAAATTTAAATGACAAACATCGGCGCCAATTATACCCGGCGAAGTAAGTCCTACTTGTGCATTCATATTTGCACCATCCATGTAAACTAATCCTCCATTATCATGAATGAGCTGACAGATCTCTTTTATGCTCTCTTCAAATACGCCATGTGTTGATGGATAAGTAACCATCAAACCCCCAAGAGAATCTTTATATTTTTCAGCTTTTTCTTTCAGATCATTAACGTCAATATTTCCTGCGTCATCACATTTAGTAACAATCACCTTAAAGCCTGCCATCACTGCAGAAGCAGGATTAGTTCCATGCGCAGAAATAGGAATTAATATAACATTCCGGTGAATATCTTTTCTGTTATCATGATAAGCTTTTATTGTTAATAAGCCCGCATACTCGCCCTGGGCACCA
>JAYVEA010000338.1:0-8448 GCA_043749085.1 Chitinophagales bacterium | reverse complement strand
ACTCAAGACAATTATTTACTTATCTCGTTTATTTTATCACAGAAATAGCACGGTATGCTGAAGCAGATGCTTCTCAAAAAGCACATAAGCATTTACCTACACAAGGTGATCTGAACATTAATACAAAGATCGCAGGCAATGAATTAGTATGGGCAGTTTTGACGGATAATACATTTACAAAAGCGGTTCAGGAATATAAGGTTGGCAATCTTGTAGATATAGAATTAATAAAAAGAATTTATCATTCCTTAGCTGAATCCCAGGAATATAAAACATACATTTCAATAAAGGCAAGAGATAAAAAGTTTGAAAAGAGAATATTGGAATTTATTTTCAGTACACTAATGTTGCCCAACGAAGATTTTATAGCTCATATAGAAGAACATTTTATTCATTGGGATGATGATGCCGATATGATGGTAACACTTATGGAGAATTTTTTTCAGAAACCTTCTGCATTTAATTTCAGTGAAATGCTAAGTAAAGAAAAACTGGATTTTGCCAATGAGCTTTTAAATTGTGTTCTTGATAAAAAAGAATATTGTTTAGAGATCATCAAACCAAAACTAAAAAACTGGGATGCAGAAAGGATTGCAGCCCTTGATATGATTCTTATGCAAATGGGCGTATGCGAACTTTTATATTTTGAAACTATTCCTCCAAAGGTTACCATCAACGAATATATTGACCTGGCTAAAGAATATAGTACGCCGCAAAGCGGACATTTTGTAAATGGTATCCTTGATAACATTCACAAAGAACTCTTATCACAAAATAAAATTCATAAGAAGAATTTCAGAAACAGTACTTTATAAATACCTTTGACAAAATTTTTTAAAAAGATGAATAAATTTTTGATGATTCTTATTATTTCCTGTCTCTTTTTTTCATGCGATATCAGGAAGAATAAATCTAAATCTGATGTGCAGGCTAAAGATCCTTCTGCTGAGGTTTTTAAAGATTCCACTTCGGTGCAAATGATAGACTCGGTGTATGATTTTGGAAAGGTTACTGACGGAGAAAAAGTGGAATATAGTTTTCGGTTTAAGAATACAGGAAACCATCCACTAATAGTGAGCAATGCCACTGCAAGCTGTGGATGCACGGTGCCTGAAAAACCTGAAGCGCCCATACAACCAGGCGAAACAGGTTTTATAAAAGTGGTATTCAATAGTCAGGGACGTGTTGGAGATGTACACAAAGAAATCACAGTAAAATCCAATGCATATCCCGGTTTTCCACTTTTGCAATTGCGGGGTGAGGTTAAGCCGGTAAATAAATAATTTTTATAACATAAAACATATATGATGAATTTAGCAATGATCTTTTTAATGATGGGGCAGGGTGATAAAGGAGGTGGAGGTTTTCAATTTGTATTTTTAGGATTGATGATCCTTGTATTCTGGATGTTTATGATCCGGCCACAGGCAAAAAAAGCAAAACTGCAAAAGAGCTTTTTGCAAAACCTCCAGAAGGGAGATAAAGTAGTTACGATAGCCGGCATACACGGCACAGTAAATAAAGTAAATGATGACGGCACAATGCAACTGGAGATAAACCCGGGCAGCTATATTAAAATAGAAAAGAGCGCTGTAAGTATGGAGTGGACGGCAAATATCAATAAGCCGGTTGCAGAAGTAAAAAAATAATTACTTTTTTGCTGATGAGCTGATAAGATTATAGTAAGTTATTGCGGCTGCAAAATCTTTTTCATTCTTTACATTTAATTTTTTAGCCTTAATGTAATTTTCTACTTCATCTTTTTTATCAGAAGTAAGGTCTTCTAAAGAGTGCTTAGTTAACTTAACCGGAATAGTTTCGTTATTAAGTGTAGCCCACAGATTATCGTGAGATACAATTTGCTTTGTAGTAGTAAATATTCCATTAGTAAAGTTTTCACCTTCAATTCTTTTTGAAAAATGTTTTAATAAGATTACTTTACCGGTAGATAAGACCTGTACGAAAGTGCCTGGCAGAATTTTATCATTTAAATTTATTACTTTTTCAAAAAAAAGTTCCGTATTCCCATCTTTTTCACCTGTGTCTTTTATCCTTATTTCTCTTACATCATCAACAAATTCGTAAGTAGAATCATTTCTATTAAACAAAAATTTATTATGTAAAACATCAAACTTTAGTTTTAAATTCTCAAGCTTAGCTTGGTTATCTAAAGTCACTGAACCAGACTTCCAATCATTAAACAAATAGGGAGAACCTGCGGCATCAATATTTGTAGTAGCGCGAAATAACCTGCCTGTATTTTGTTCTGCAATAAGCTGGCAAAATGCAGAATTAGAAAAAATAATTAAATACAGCGCCAAGAAAATTTTATTCATAGATGATTTTGGGTCACAATATATATTTAAAACATTAATCTTTAGATTTTTAATATAAACTGTTTTCAAAATAACAAAACAATAACTTTAAGGTTTAATCAGATGCTCAAAATTGGATTAACTGGAGGACTTGGCAGTGGCAAAAGCACTGTGGCACACATCTTTCAAGTGCTTGGCATTCCTGTATATTATGCTGACACTGCTTCTAAAAGAATAATGAATGATGATGAGTACGTAAAGGCAGCAGTACAAAAAGCTTTTGGAAATAATGCTTACACGGATGAAAAACTTAATAGAAAATTTATTGCAGAAATTGTGTTTAAAGATCAAAAGAAATTAGAACTGTTAAACGCAATTGTACACCCTGCAACTTTAGTTGACGCAGCTAAATGGATGAATAAACAAACTGCTCCTTACATAATTAAAGAAGCCGCATTAATATTTGAAAGCGGTTCACATCAGTCGTTAGATTATGTAATTGGAGTACAAGCTCCCCTCCGTTTGCGTTTACAAAGAGCAATAAAACGGGATAATATTTCAGAAGATGAAGCAATGGCAAGGATAAACAAACAAATAAACGAAGAGATTAAAATAAGACTATGTGATTTTATTATAGTTAATGATGAACAACAAATGGTTATTCCGCAAGTGTTGGAATTACATGAAAGATTATTGCTATTAGCAAATAATTAATCAGTCAATCGTGCCAATCCATCTTTTATTCTTCTAAAACCTTCTTCAATATTTTCCATGCTGTTGGCAAAAGATATCCGGATACATTTCGGTTCGCCAAATGCCTTTCCTGTTACAGTTGACACATGTGCTGTGTTCAGCAAATACATGCTTAAGTCATCTGCATCTTTAATAATTTCCTCGTTATATTTTTTACCAAAATATTTATCAACCTGGGGGAAAACATAAAATGCACCATCAGGCTCAAAACATTTGATCAATGGAATATCTTTCATCAGTTCCATCACCTTTTGCTTACGTAGTTTAAACTGTTTAACCATTTCATGTGTTGTTTCCAAAGATGAACTTAAGGCAGTTATTGCAGCCCTTTGAGTTATAGCGTTAGCACCGCTTGTTATCTGTCCCTGCACTTTATCACACGCTTTTGCAATTTCCACCGATGAAGCACTATAGCCCAGTCTCCAGCCTGTCATAGCAAAGCCCTTACTTAAACCATTAATAATAATTACTCTCTCCTTCAGCGATTCGAATTGTGCAATGCTTTCATGTTTGCCTACATAGTTTATATACTCATATATCTCATCACTAATAATAAATACCTGTGGATATTTTTCAAATATATTTGCAAGAGCTCTTAATTCTTCTTTACTGTATATTGCTCCGGTAGGATTAGAAGGAGATGAAAAGATTATAAGCTTTGTTTTATCTGTAATGGCGGCTTCTAATTCTTCGGGAGTTATTTTATACTTATTCTCCAGTGTAGTATTAACAAATTTTACTGTGCCCCTCGCAAAACCCGCAATGGCCGAATAACTTACCCAATAAGGAGTTGGAATAATAATTTCATCTCCTTCATCAAGGATACTCAAAACTACATTGGCTATACTTTGTTTTGCACCTGTGCTAATTACAATTTGTTCAGGCTTATAATCAAGATCATTATCTCTTTTTAATTTATTACAAACCGCCTCCCGCAGATCAAGATAACCGGCGACTGGCGTATAATGGCTCCAGTTCTCATCAATCGCTTTTTTTGCAGCATCTTTAATATGCTGCGGAGTATCAAAATCGGGTTCACCTAAACTAAGTCCGATAATATTAATTCCTTTGGCAGTTAATTCCCTGCCGAGTTTTGCCATTTTAAGTGTTTCAGGCTCTGAAAATCTTGATAATAATGATGAAAGTAACATGTAGATTTTATGTTTAAAAAAAATGCAAAAGTAAAGTGTTAGCAGAGAAATACAAAGTGATTATTTATCGTACATCATTTTAAATGAAGAAAGATCAGGATAATAGGAACGTTTCCTGTTTACTTCAAAATCATATAACACCTTTCCTAAATTTTTCATGAAGGGATAACCAATAGTATCGTAATCATATTTATCATCATTCATCACGCCATCTTTATTACAGTAAATTTCCGCTGATAAAAAGAACTCGATCTTTTTATCAAGGTCAACAATGTAGGCCACATCAAGCAAATGCCCATAAGCATCTCCTTCTTTATTAAAAATGCGGATGTTTTTAGGCAAGCTTCCCTTTTGTGAGCCATACAATAAATTTTTAGCATAAGCATCATAATAAGTTGAAGTATCTAACGTAGGGAAAGTAGTTTCCGGAGGAAATTGAGACATATACTGGTACAGAAATTTAAAGTCATCCTGCGTAAGATTAAAACGCTGTTTTTGCAAAACGGTATTTGGAAATATTACGCTCCGCAGAATATTATGAAGCGATTCCAGGCTTATCCTGTTCTTCTTGTTAAAATTCATTGGTGTATTTATTAATTGATCGCCCCTGTAATAAGCATTCCCTAATGAATCATTTCTATCAGCATATTTAATTTGATTAAATGCTAAAGGCTGTTGATATAAAACATTGTTATTTGCATCTAAAAATTTAATCGGGTTGGTATGCCTGTTCTCATCTTCGCTCAAAGCAATTTGTAGCCGGTGAAGGATCTGTACTTCTTCATATCCTTTTTTATGCAGCTGGTCATTTAAATATTCCTGTCCCAAAAATTCGTACAGCCTGTTCATTGCATCATTATCACTAACTAAAAATATCTTCTTTATATAATTAGCTATGGTAGGTCTGCCATCAGGAGTAGTAGGATCATTATACACAGCTGTCTGTCCGCTGTAGTTTGCGTCAGTTATCATTGTGGTATTCCTGTTAATGCCTGTGGATTTTAATTCATTCAATCTTTGTAAGGCAAGCAGTGCGGTTGGCAGCTTAACAGTGGATGCAGGGTAAAAATATTTTGCGGGGTTTACATTAAAATAATAATTGGTAAGCCTTGGAAGATTGTTCCTTCCCCTGTCTATCTGGGTATAGATTATCTGTACATTCCATTCTTTTTTATTTGCGAGTATGCTATCAAAATATTGCGGGTATTGTTTTAGTATGTTTTCAAGAAGGGCATCCGTTTTTGTGCCATCCGGCAAAACTACTGTAGGGGTTTTAGCGATTACTGTTTCTGTTTGTATCTTCTTTACCGGGTTGCAGGAGATAAAGCATTCTAAAACTATCAGCGCTAAACCCGTTATTTTAATCAACTTCATATATTCAAAAATATAGAAAAGCTATTCCCAAATTTCATTCTCATAGAATCATTCTAAAACTTCATATATCACTGTTGACATTCACTGTCAAAACCTTATCTTTGCCAACTTCTAAAATTTAATTATGAGACTGAAAGGTTTGGTTTGGTTTTTTGCAATCGTTTTAATACTTATTTCTATTTTCCAGTTATCGTTTACGTGGGTAGTTAACAGCCACGAAAGCGCTATGAAAGCTAAGGCTGAAAAACAAGTGAAGCTGGCTTATCCCGGTGTTAAGAGTGAAGAAAAAGAAGATCTTGTAAAAGTAAGATTGCTAAGATTACTTGACAGTACAAAGGACACTAAAATATACCCTGTACTTGGTACCACCTATCAGAAATGTAAAGAGAACGAATTAAACCTTGGTCTTGACCTGCAGGGTGGAATGAGTGTTACTATGGATGTAAGCCTGGAAGGTTTAATAAAATCTCTTAGTAATAATCCCAAAGATACCCAGTTAGTATACGCTTTAAATGAAGCAAACATCTTAAAGATAAAGAGCGATGCTGATTATATCTCGTTATTCAGGGATGCATTTCAACAGAAAAATGGCACTGGAAAATTATCTTCACTATTTGGAGGCGCAGGAAAAAGTATTACAAGAGACGATAATGATAATGATGTAATTGATAAGATAAGAACAACTGCCAAAAGTGCTATACAACAAACGTATAAAATCTTACTTAAGCGTATTGATAAGTTTGGTGTAGCACAGCCAAATATTAATCTTGATGAAAACAAGGGTATCATAACTGTTGAACTTGCCGGTGTTCAGGATGCTGACAGGGTAAGGAAATTATTACAGTCTTCTGCAAATCTTCAGTTCTGGGAAGTTTATAATATTGGTGAAATAGGGAAAAATATTGAGGAGGCTGATAAAGCACTTCAGAATTACTTAAATGGAGTAGCTCCTGACACAACAAAAAGCAAAACCGATACTTCAAAAGCAAACGATAGCACAAAGAATGCGCTTTCGAAAAATAAAAATCCTTTAATAAGCACTATCCATTTCATCGGACCACAACAGGATAAAAGTGGAAAGCAAATTTATTCCCCCGCCATTGCAAATCTTGAATTAAAAGATACAGCAAAGGCAAATCAATATTTAAATCTTGAGGTTGTAAAAAGTAACTTCCCTGCCAATCTTAAATTTTTATATGGTATTGAACAAAAAGATGCAAAGAGCTCCAAAAAATTTGTTGAATTATATGCGATCAAAACTATTCCCGGAAATGATAAAGCAAAACTTGAAGGTGAGGCCGTTGAAGAGTCAAGACAGGATTTTGATGAAAGAAGCAAGCCTGCAATAAAAATGCAGATGACACCTTCAGGCAGCAGGACATGGGCTAAATTAACTACCGATAATGTCGGTAAACCAATTGCAATTGTATTGGATGATATTGTTTACTCAGCGCCAAATGTTAATGGACCAATTGAAGGAGGTAACTCTGAAATAAGCGGAAACTTTACAATCGATGAAGCACAGGATCTTGCTAATATTTTAAAATCAGGTAAGCTTGATGCGCCTGCAAAAATTGTACAGGAACAAATTGTTGGGCCAACACTCGGTAAGGAAGCCGTGAATGGTGGTGCAAAAGCTTTTGCCATATCGTTCTTAGTAATTTTTATTTTAATGCTGATCTATTATAACACAGCAGGCTGGGTTGCCAACATTGCATTGATATTAAACTTACTTTTTACCATTGGGGTGTTAAGTGCACTGGGCGCCACTTTAACTGCAGCAGGTATTGCAGGTTTGGTACTTACTATCGGTATGGCAGTGGATACAAACGTAATTATTTTTGAAAGAATTAAGGAAGAACTTACACGGGGGAAAAGCTATCAACAGGCGGTTAATGATGGATATAAACGATCGCTTGCCCCTGTTATTGATGCTCACGTAACAACTTTTTTAACAGCTGCCATTCTTTATTATTTCGGACTTGGACCTGTAAGAGGATTTGCAACAACACAGATGCTGGGTATTGCACTATCCTTGTTCTGCGGAATTTTATTATCAAGGTTAGTTACTGATGTATGGACAAATAAGCAAAGGCACTTTACCTATTTCACAGGGATTTCAAAACGCATTTTTAAACATGCAAAATTTAAATTTATTGAATACAGGAAGGTTGCCTATGGAATTTCTGTTGTGGTTTTAATAATGGGTGTTGCTTCTTTTTTTAATGGCTTTCATGAAGGTGTTGAATTTAAAGGAGGAAGAAGTTATACAGTTCAGTTTGATAAGGCTGTACAAAATGACCAAATAAGAAATACTTTAAGGGATCAATTCGGTGGCGATTATCCTGTTATTAAAACAGTCGGTGATAACAGGCACTTAAACATTACAACTTCATTTATGAAAGGGGTTGAAAGTGCCGACAGTGCAGTTGAAACACGTTTGTTCATGGGCTTGAAAAAGTTTTTATCTCCCGGAACAACTTATGCAAGTTTTACGAACAGGCGATCACCAAGTAATAATATCCAGGCTTCGCAGGTAGTTCAGCCAACAATTTCCGATGATCTTAAAAAAGGAGCAGTGCAGGCAACCATATTTGCATTGCTGGCTATCATTCTTTACATCTTCATCCGCTTCCGTGACTGGAGATATTCTTTGGGTACCATCGTTTCATTATTGCATGACGTATTGGTAACCTTAGCCGTGTTCTCTTTCTTTAAAAACATTGTTCCGTTCCCGTTGGAAATTGATCAGCATTTTATTGCAGCGATATTAACCGTTATTGGTTTCTCGATGAATGATACCGTAATTGTATTTGACAGGATACGTGAATACAGCAGGAATATGAAAGGCGCAA
>JAYVEA010000337.1:0-8498 GCA_043749085.1 Chitinophagales bacterium | reverse complement strand
ACAGCCTCTTCAAGATCTTTAGCCTGTGGCGGAACTTTGCCATACATCATTGTTCCGAGATCAAGGGAGCCGCTTTTGCGACGGGTTTTTCTGTCTTTATTGAGATTTGTAAGATCCATTTTTATATTCCGGGTTGTTAGGGTTAATAAACTGTTTCATTGGGCAAAAATGATACAGGGCGGCTAAGTTAAATGACAAACATTGAAAAGAAATTATTAGTTTGTTCCAAAGTTATTCAAACATCTCTCCACTTAGATATCCTCATAAAAATCATTTTATT
Source organism: Chitinophagales bacterium (assembly GCA_043749085.1). Taxonomy (GTDB): domain Bacteria; phylum Bacteroidota; class Bacteroidia; order Chitinophagales; family Chitinophagaceae; genus Ginsengibacter. The sequence continues at coordinate 8,218 of JAYVEA010000337.1, read as the reverse complement.
CACAAATAATTTTAGGTTCTTCACAAATTAAAAAAAATTTCCCTTGTTTTTGAAATGATATTCACAAAGTTTAGTGGAGAAAAGAAATTTGGTATTTTGATATTAATTTCATTTTATTCTTATAAGGAAACCATGCGCAAAAAAGCATTTCTACCACTTTAATTTCATCTTGCTTATTTTTGAAAATTGTAATAAGACTATAAAATGAAAATAAGTTACAATTGGCTAAGTGAATACTTAGCTGGGTTACCGGAACCCGAAAAGTTGGGCAGTATCTTAACTTCTGTTGGTCTTGAAGTGGAAAATTTAGAAATATTTGAAGAAGTAAAAGGAGGTTTAGAAGGATTGATAATAGGGGAAGTGACAGAATGTATAAAACATCCTGAGGCGGATAAATTAAAACTTACAAAGGTAAATACCGGAAATGGAGAAGAACTTCAAATTGTTTGTGGAGCCCCAAATGTGGCGGTTGGGCAAAAGGTAATTGTAGCAACTGTTGGTACTACAATATATCCTTTAAAAAATCAACCGGTCATTATAAAAAGTGCAAAGATACGTGGCCGGGAAAGCGAGGGAATGATCTGCGCTGAGGATGAAATAGGAATTGGAGAAAGTCATGAAGGCATTATGATTTTACCCGATGATGTTGAAGTTGGAAGCAAGGCTTCTGAATATTTTACCCCATATTCGGATTGGATATTTGAATTGGGTATAACACCAAACAGGATGGACGCAATGAGCCATTTGGGTGTAGCAAAAGATGTGTATGCATATTTAACGCATCATAACAATACAAGCGCTGCCATAAAATCTCCTTTTAAAAATAATTTTAAAGTTGATAATCAAAAATTAAAAATTGAAGTTGTAATAGACAATAAAGAAGCATGTCAGCGCTATTCAGGAGTTAGCATAATAAATATCAAACCTGGTGAAAGTCCAAAGTGGCTGCAGCAAAAATTAAAAAGCATTGGTATTCGCCCTATAAATAATATAGTTGATATCACTAATTATATGCTTCATGAAACAGGGCAACCTTTACACGCCTTTGATGCTGATGAAATAAAAAATAAAAAGGTAATAGTTAAAAATCTAAAAGAAGAAACTCCGTTTATAACATTAGATGAGAAGGAAAGAAAATTACATGAAGAAGATCTTATGATCTGTGATGGAGAAGTAGAACCAATGTGCTTCGGCGGTGTTTTTGGTGGCATTAAAAGTGGTGTAAAAGAAACAACAAAAAATATTTTTTTAGAGAGCGCCTGGTTTCAGCCAAAGTCTGTAAGAAGAACTTCTTTGCGGCATAATTTAAGAACCGATGCATCAAGCCGTTTTGAAAAAGGTGTTGATATAAGCAATACAGTGAATGTTCTTAAGAGAGCAGCGATGATGATAAAGGAAATTGCAGGCGGGGAAATAGCATCCGATATTGTTGATGTGTACCCAAACCCAAAAGAGAAAACAGAAGTTGTTCTAAAAAATCATTACCTTAAAAAAATAAGCGGCAAAAATTATCATTCTGATACAATAAAAAATATTTTACAAAGCCTGGATTTTGAAATACAGAAAGAAGGCCCGGATGACATTCGTATTGCAGTGCCTTTTAGTAAACCGGATATCACATTGCCTGCAGATATTATTGAAGAAATAATGCGCATTGATGGATATGATAATGTTGAAATCCCATCAGCAATAACTATTTCGCCAGCTGTTGAAACTGCAGGATTTGAAGCAGCATACAAAGAAAAAGTTGCCAACTGTTTAATTGGATCAGGCTTTTCAGAAATACTTACCAACTCAATAACTAACAGTGCATATTTTAAAGAAGACATTTTAAATGGAGCAGTAAAACTTCTTAATAACTTAAGCGTAGAACTGGATGTTATGCGTCCGTCACTTTTAGAAACAGGCCTGGAGTGCATGGCGCATAATATCAATCACAAAAACAATAACCTGCTGTTATTTGAATTTGGGAAAACTTATTCAACATCTGTAATTGGTGAATACAAAGAAGCCGAACATTTGTGTTTATATGCATCAGGAAATAAAAATCAATCCGGGTGGAGAGAGAAAGAAGCTAAAGCGGACATCTATTTTATAAAAGGCGTTTGCGAAAAATTATTCCGGTTATCCGGAGTTGAGAATGTTAATTTTAAAGTTCATGATTCTTCAATTAATGCTTTTGTTGATAATGAATTAGTTGCACAAATAAATACAGTAACTAAAAATAAACTTGAACAATTCTCCATTAAACAACCTGTTTTTTTTGCTGATATAAATTGGGATAAAATAACATCATTCGCAAAAAAAACTAAAATTGAATTTTCTGAAATATCAAAATATCCTGAGGTGCATAGAGATATTTCCATGATAGTAACTAAAAATATTTCTTACGAAAATGTGGAAAGCTTAACCAAAGATTTAAACATCTCTAAACTGGTTAACATTAAATTGTTTGATATTTTTGAAAGTGAGAAATTAGGAGAAGATAAAAAATCTTTGGCAATCAGTTTTACTTTTTCCGACAAAGAAAAAACACTTACCGATATAGAGGTTGATGAAATGATGAATAAAATAATTGTATCTTATGAAAAAGAATTAGGCGCAGAAATAAGAAAAGCCTCTTAATGAACAATCTTGAAGTACATATCAAATCGGTTAACGAAAAACTTCAGCAGCTATTAAAAAAGCATGTTGCCCTCAAAAAAGAAAATGAAAATTTGAAAGAGGAGCTGAATAGCCTTAAAGAAAAAGAAGTAGAATATAAATACGCATTACATGAGCTTGATCAAAAAGTAAGTATTTTAAAAGCTGCATCGGGAGAAATGAGCGAAAAGGATAATAAAGAATTTGAAAAACGGATTAATCAGTATATAAAAGAGATTGATAAATGCATCGGACTACTAAGTGATTAATTATGGCAGAAGAACTCATCCCTATTAATATTTTGATCGGCGATAGAACTTATCGCATAAAAAGCCTCGCTAAGGATGAAGAAGTAATTCGCAAGACCTTAAAAATAATTAACGATAAAATTATCGAGTTCAAAACGCAGTTTGCCGGTAAGGATACGCAGGATTATATAGCCATGGTTTTAATTTGGTACGCTACCCAGGCAGCTTCTTCAGGCAACAATCATCTACTGGAAAGCGAATTTTATGACGTTTTATCAAAATTAGAGCTGCAGCTGGATAAGGCATTATAGCTCTTCAGCGGGTTGTCCATAAATTTCCACAGTTTTTATTTACCTTCGTTTTATTCACGATTCTCATTTTTGAATAAGTTGATCAAGAAGTAAAAGATTATGAACCGTTCTAAAACAAAAATTATCAATGACACAAATACTTCCAATAATAATTGGCGCTGCCGCATTAATAATAGGTATCCTGCTGGGTAAGTTCCTGTTTGCAAAAAATACAAAAAAACAATTAGAAGAAGCAGATCAACAGGCACAAAAAATTATTTCCGACGCAAAAACACAGGCTGAAACATTAAAAAAGGAAAAGCTGCTGGAAGCCAAAGAAAATTTTGTTCAGCTAAAGGCCGATCATGACAAAGAAGTTTTTCAACGTAACCAAAAGTTAAGTGACGCTGAGAACCGCCTTAAGCAAAAAGAACAAACTGTTAATCAAAAAGACCAGGGGATTGCTAAGATCATTAAGGATAATGAGATTATAAAAGAAAATCTCAATCGCCAGCTTGAAGTAGTAAATATTAAGCGAACTGAGCTGGAAAAACACCAGGAAGAACATATCCGCAGGCTGGAAAAAGTTGCCGGCCTTTCTGCCGAAGAAGCTAAGGCTCAGTTAATTGAAAGCCTGAAACAGGATGCACATTCCCAGGCACTTAGCATACAGCAGGAAATTATTGATGATGCTAAACTTAGAGCAAATAAAGAAGCAAGAAAGCTGATCATTCAAACTATACAACGGACTGCTGCTGAGCAGGCCATTGAAAATTCCATCACTGTTTTTAACCTTGAAAGTGATGAAATAAAAGGCTCTATTATTGGAAGGGAAGGAAGAAACATCCGTGCTATAGAAGCAGCTACTGGTGTTGATCTTATAGTAGATGACACTCCTGAAGCCATTATACTTTCTTCCTTTGATCCACTTCGCCGTGAGATCGCAAGGCTTTCTTTACAACGGTTAGTAGCTGATGGCCGTATTCATCCGGCCCGTATTGAAGAAGTTGTAGAAAAAACCCGTAAACAATTAGAGGATCAAATTGTAGAAATTGGCGAGCGTACAGTAATTGAATTAGGTATTCATGGCTTACATAAAGAACTGGTTCGTATAGTTGGAAAGATGCGTTTCCGGTCCTCTTATGGTCAAAATTTATTGATGCACAGCCGTGAGGTAGCTAATCTTTGTGGAATAATGGCCGCCGAACTGGGAATGAATGCCAAACTTGCAAAACGTGCCGGTCTTTTACATGATATTGGGAAAGTGCCCGATGAAGAAACTGAATTAAGTCATGCTTTACTCGGAATGAAACTGGCAGAAAAATATGGCGAAAACCCTGCGGTTTGTAATGCCATCGGTGCTCACCACGATGAAGTGGAAATGCAATATGTTATCTCCCCTATTGTTCAGGCTTGTGACTCAATGAGTGGCGCAAGGCCAGGAGCCCGCCGTGAAATAATGCAGCAATACCTGCAGCGTATAAAGGATCTGGAGAATACTGCACTTGGTTACCCGGGAGTTGAAAAAGCTTATGCTATCCAGGCGGGACGGGAGCTACGGGTAATTGTTGAAGCAGAAAAAGTATCTGATGGTGAAAGTGATAAATTAAGTTTTGAGATCGCTCAAAAAATTCAAACGGAAATGACTTATCCCGGACAAATAAAGGTTACTGTTATCCGTGAAAAAAGGGCGGTTAATATAGCGAGGTAAAATATTTATGCAGCAAGCTTTAAAGCAATGTGCACCTTCATAGGCGTCGCACTCTTGTACAGTATATCTCTATTGAGCTTTATTTGATATTATAACAAAGTTGTCAATTATCAATTGTCAATTATCAATTATTCTCTTACCTTTGCGCTCTTAAAATAAAAGTCATGGATGCAATCCGTTTTGTTCACGAACAATTAACTGTAAAAAAGGAACTGCCTAAATTTAAAGCCGGCGATAATATAACCGTTAACTATAAAATTCAGGAGGGCAATAAAGAGCGTATCCAGAGTTTTAAAGGAGATGTTATTAAGCGCCAGGGCGAAGGAGGTACAGCAACATTTACTGTCCGCAAAATAAGCGATGGCATTGGTGTTGAGCGTTTATTCCCTATTTTTTCACCAAATATAGATAGCATTCAATTGCATAAAGTTGGTAAAGTACGCCGGGCAAAATTGTATTTCCTGCGTGAAAGAAGCGGAAAGAGTGCCCGTATCAAAGAAAAAAGAATGAAATAATATTGCTAATAGATTTATAATATTTAACCGAAAGCTATGACGCTTTCGGTTTTTTATTTAATATTGACCTTTGTATTAAACAACCTTATGAAAAAATCACTGATCATTGCAGCGCTTACAACATTAATATTTAGCAGCTGTTCACGTGGAATTACTGTATATCAGGCCGCTAATGGCAAAGCAAAATGCGGAAGAACATACATAAAATAAAATCGGGCATCTGTGCTTTATATTATTTCGTAAGTTATAACTACATTGCTTAAATATGTATCTTTGAACTTCTAATTTAAATTATTATGATAGTTACTTTTTTAAACACTTTACTTCTTTCAATGCCCGGCGGCTCAGAATGGATATTAATACTATTAGTCGTTTTATTATTTTTTGGAGGAAAAAAAATTCCTGACCTTATGAGAGGTATTGGACGTGGCGTTCGTGAATTTAATGATGCCAAGACAAATGTAAAAAATGAGATAGAAGCAGGCATGAGTGAGAAGGACAAAAAAGAGCAAGATGCGGAACTTGAATTAAGAGAAGCAAAAGAAAAATTATTGCAGGCTGAGGCAAAATTACAACAGACACAACAGGCACAGCAAACTCAGTATCAAACTGAATTGCCTAAATAAATTATTTTTTAACAGATACGGCTGAAGCGTTCGATATCCAAATAGATATCCTGCGCTTCAGCCGATTTTTATTTAATTTATATTTGATAATAATTGTATCAACCCCAAACTATACAGCAATATCAACAACATCTTTCACACGATAAAAACGGTTGCGAAAATGCTGTAAAATATTTTCTTACCAGGATAAATGCTGCTAAACATCTTAATGCTTTTATTGAGGTTTATGAAAAAGAAAGTATTGAAAGAGCAAAAGAGTTAGATAAAAAAAGAAGCAATGGAAATCTTCCCGGAAAACTTCATGGAGTTGTTGTTGCACTCAAAGATGTGATCTGTTATAAAGACCATAAGATAAGTGCTGCATCCAATATTTTAAAAGATTTTACCTCGGTATATAACGCTACGGTAGTAGAAAAATTATTAGCTGAAGAGGCAATAATTATAGGAAATTGTAATTGTGATGAGTTTGCAATGGGCAGCACTAATGAAAATTCTGCTTATGGAAAAGTCTTGAACCCTATAGATGAAACGAAAGTTCCCGGTGGCTCTTCCGGGGGTTCTGCAGTGGCTGTAAAGGCAGGTTTATGTATGGTAAGTTTAGGAAGTGATACGGGAGGTTCAGTAAGGCAGCCTGCAGATTTTTGCGGAATAATAGGCCTAAAACCTACATATGGCAGAGTTTCAAGACATGGATTAATTGCTTATGCTTCTTCTTTCGACCAGGTAGGTATCTTCGGAAATAACATAGCGGACGTAGCTTTAGTATTAGAAATTATTTCAGGAGAAGATGATTATGACAGCACGGTTTCCCATAAAAAAATGGAAAAACTTACTTCTTCAGACTATAATAATGCAAAATATAAATTAGCTTATTTTAAAAATGCTTTGGAGCATCCTTCACTTGATCCTGAAATAAAAAAAAACATAGAAACATTAATTGAAAAGCTGAAAAAGGATGGACATACAGTAACAGGAATTGATTTTGAATTGTTGGATTATATAGTTCCTGCTTATTATGTATTGGCAACCGCAGAGGCATCCAGCAATCTATCCCGTTATGATGGTGTACGCTACGGTTCCAGGGAATCATCTGGAAATACACTTACAGATATGTATATTAAAACGCGTACAAAAGGCTTTGGAAAAGAGGTTAAACGTAGAATCATGCTGGGGGCTTTTGTATTAAGTGCTGGATATTATGAGGCATATTTTACCAAAGCTCAGCAAGTGAGAAGGCTATTAGCAGATCAAACAGGAAAAATCTTTAAAGAATTTGATGGCATTCTTATACCAACTGTGCCCTCCACAGCGTTCAATATAGGATCAATGGAAAAAGACCCGGTTGCTACTTATTTGGCTGATATTTATACGGTATTTGCCAATCTAACAGGTATTCCGGCTATTTCTTTACCTTTATTTAAACACTTTAATAACATGCCTTTCGGGGTTCAGATTATGTCAGACAAGTACAATGAAGTAACTTTGCTGCAAGTTTCGGATAAGATATTAAAGGAGTATAAACCTGCATGAAAAGAGTTCTACACATATTTATCTTTTTAATTGTATTACAATACAGTTCTGCTGCAAAAAATTTGGGAGATAAACATCTTTTACAAAAAGCATTATCAGATACAATTTTAAGGACTTCTGAACCCGAAGATGAAACTATTGATGAGATATTAAAATCAAGAGAACTCCCAAAGAAAGAAAAGATACAATACCTCAGCCAGGAAACTAAATACGGCTTTAAAAATCTTTTTAAAAATTATTCCTACAATTCCACAATGCCATATTCATCGCAGGTAAACCCATATGCTGAAAGTTATATGCAGGATTATTTGCAGGCTCATACAAGTTATCTTCAAAAACTAAAAAGCGGAGCCACTTTAAAATTTAATTTCATTGATAATATTTTTTCTCAATATGGCTTACCTAAGGAATTAAAGTACCTCGCAGTTATTGAAAGCAATTTAAGTTCCACTGCCACATCATGGGTAGGTGCCCGCGGGCCATGGCAGTTTATGAGTTATACTGCAAAAGATTATGGCTTACAGGTAAATGGCTTTATTGATGAACGAACTGACTATTATAAAAGCACAAACGCAGCCGCAAGATATTTGCTTAATTTATACAAAGATCTAAAAGATTGGTTGCTGGTAATAGCAGCCTACAATGGTGGGCCGGG
>JAYVEA010000336.1:0-8546 GCA_043749085.1 Chitinophagales bacterium | reverse complement strand
TCTTGCAACAGGATCTTTTCTTATTTTTTGTTCCTGTAAACCAACATGATAAAATAATCCGTTTAAAGCTTTTTCTGTTACGTAAGTGTCAAGGTCTGTATTAACAGGGTTCTTGCTAAACTTGTTATACATTGAAAAAACATCGTTCCAGTATTTAGTGGCATTTACATTTTTTAATGAACGATCAATCACGGGGCGGAATGCAGCTGTTAATTGCTGCGTTGTAGTTCTTTTTAAATATTCAGTTGCGGCAAAATCTCCGCCCCGTAAAATGCCAATAGCATCAGTAATCGTCATTTGCTGAATGGAGTTCCAAAAAATATTTCCTACAAACTTTGATGCATCTTCGGCAGCTCTGTTCATAGAAAGTATCGCTTTGTCAACTGTTCCTCCAAAGCCAACATCCCTTAAAGTTTTTTCCACCTTTTGCGCTTCAGGCGGCATCAATATCCTGATAATATCATCGCCAAAAAAACCGTTGATCAAAGAAAGCCTTTTTGCTGACGAATCTGTACCAACTCTTAATGCTTCTTTAAGTCCTGAAACTATTTCTGCATTGCTTAAAGAGCCAATACCTGCGCCATTGCCGGTACCAATACTTCCCAACACTTGCTTTGCTGTATCACAACCGGAAAGAGTAAATGCAACAAAAGATAGTAAGATCAAAGTCTGTTTCATAAAATATATTTAGTTATGTATTTCAAGTAAGATGCCAGGTCTTTGATTTATAGTTGTTCTTAGAATTTTTAATTAACATTTTCATTACTTTGAATATTGATAATTTATAAATCTAAATGAAAAAAATCGCAATACTTGGTGCAGGTATGGTTGGCAGGGCAATGGCTCTTGATCTGGTAAAAAATTTCGAAGTTACTTCTATTGATATCAGTGATGCCTCTTTAGAAATATTACGATCAAAAAATAATAAAGTTAACACACTCAAAACTGATTTGTGTGATTATGAAAATTATGACCAACTATTAAAACCTTTTGATTTTATTGCAACTGCAGTTCCAGGTTTTATGGGATATAAAACATTAGAAGCCGTTATCAAAGCAAAAAAGAATGTAGTGGATATTTCTTTCTTTCCTGAGAATGCTCTCGATCTTGATAAACTTGCAAAGGAAAATAATATTACCGCAATTGTTGACTGTGGCGTAGCGCCCGGGATGAGCAATCTTATTTTAGGGTATTATAATGAAAGAATGGAGGTAACCAATTTTGAATGTATGGTAGGAGGATTGCCTAAAGAGAAAATAAAACCTTTTGAATACAAAGCCCCATTCTCTCCTGTTGATGTAATTGAAGAATACATTCGACCTTCACGGTTTATTGAAGATGGGAAATTGGTAATAAAGCCTGCATTAACTGACGCAGAGTTAATTGTCTTTGAAAACATTGGGACTTTAGAATCATTTAACACCGATGGATTGCGTTCAATTCTTTTTACCATGTCGCATATCCCGAACATGAAAGAAAAAACATTGCGTTACCCAGGTCATATTAATTTAATTAAGGCTTTTATAGAAGCAGGATTTTTTAATGAAAAGAAAATAAATTTTAAGGGCTGTGAAATATCTCCTTTAGAATTTTCTTCAAAGCTTTTATTTGAACAATGGAAGTTGGGTGACGAAGAAGAAGAGTTTACAGTTATGCAAATCAAAATTTCAGGAAAGGAAAAGGGAGAGCCAAAGACAATTGTGTATGACCTGTATGATGAATATGATCCAGCCACAAAAACATCTTCTATGGCACGAACAACAGGCTATACCTGCACTGCAGCGGTGAATCTTATTGTAAATAATCTGTTCAATGAAAAAGGAGTTTTTCCTCCGGAGTTGATCGGAAAGCATGAGCAATGTTTTGCTTTCATTTTAAATTACCTGGAAGAAAGGAAAGTTATTTACAAAGCGAATGAGTTCTAAAACATTTTGGCAAACCGGTATTTGTATTAAACTATTCTTTTACAAACCTGATAGTTTTATTCGCTTTGCCATCTCCTATTTTTAAAAAATAAATGCCTGTAGATAATTGCTGAATTATAATAGTAGTTTCTTGTGTGGCCAATAACTTTGAAATAACAACACCGCCATAAACGTTGAAGATATTAACTGTTTGTCCAATAAGTTCAGATGCGTTCTTGCTTTCAAGGTTAATATATTTTGTTGCGGGGTTAGGGAATAAGGAAATCGTCACACTTGTTGTCGTTGGCGCCAGGGGCAATGCGCCTCGTTGTACTGCATTACTATCGCATACATGGGAATTTAAAAATGAATTTCTAACGCCCCATGATGCAAACAGGCTTCTCATTGCTTTCGCCTGCCCTTTGCTGAACATATACATACAGGCATCATCAGTAAAATCCATAAAATTCATGAACATATCTCCATTTTCATTTATCGAGCATTGTGTTTTATGAGGAAAAGACGGGCAACCATTATTAAAACTTTGTTGTGGAGGTGTATCAGCTATACCATCGTCACCACATTTTGTATCGCCCCATAAATGCTTTAATCCCAGCCAATGTGCTACTTCGTGGGTTAGTGTTCTGCCTCTATTAAACGGTGCAGTAACATTACCGGTAGTACCAAAGGCATTGTATTGTATCACTACTCCATCTTTATCAGCCTGTGATCCGGGGAGACTTGAATAACCAAGACTTCTTCCAAATAAATTACAAACCCAGATATTTAAATAGCGTCTGGAGTCCCATGCATTGTCTCCTCCTTGTGAAGAATATTTCATTCCATCATCAGCTGTCCAGCTTTGCTCTGAGGTAAGTTTACGGATGATGCCAGTAGTTGGTTTTCCGGAAGCATCAACTTTTGCAAGGCAAAAAACAATTCTTGCATCAGCGGCCAAAGGTGCAAAAGCACCCGGCACATTTACATTGTCAGGATTTAATTTCCGGTAATCGTTATTTATAGATTGTAGTTGAGAGAGTATTTGTGCATCGCTTATATTTTGTGCGGGGGTATTAAACAGCACATGAATTATAACCGGTATGGTAATTACTTCATTTGCTATAGTATCTCTTGTATATTTGTCCTGGTCGGTAATTCGGTTAGTTATAGAAGAATTTATAACCGGGTATTTTTTGTAATACTCATCGGTAGCACAACGCTGGGCATTCGCTGAAGATGAGAAAAAAATAAAAAGCAGGCCAAATGCCAGCAGTCTTCCCCTATATTCCATTGCTTTTCTTTGTTTCAATTGGTACAATAAATCCTTTCTGGTTCTAAATATGGTCTTTACAATGGACTTTGGAAGCTTGGCAGAAAAATTACCTCTAATAACAAAAACTGGTAAAACTACGTTAGGGGAAAGCGTTGAACCGGTTAACAGAGGTGGTGAAGGCAAAGAAAATACAATTGAGGGAGAAATGCAAGTGTATCTACCTCTTTTTTTACAACGCAATTAACGTACAAACCATCTGTGTTTGTTACTTTTACTAATAAAACAAGTTATGCTTAAAAGAATTTTTACTATCGGATTGATATCTATGATTGCCGCATGTAATACAGGAGATAAATCTTCAAATACCGGGGAAGAAAAAGGAAGTAGTTTATCCGCTCCGCAACCTATTACATTTTCAATTGATACTGTACTCCCGCATGATCCGGAAGCCTATACACAAGGCTTGCAATTCTATAATGGAAAACTGTATGAAGGAACAGGGGATTATGAGAATTCATCTCTTAGAATCGTAGATATAAAGACGGGTAAGCCTGAAAAAAATTATAAAATGGGGAGTAAGGAAATTTTTGGTGAAGGGATTACTATTTTTAAAAATAAAATATACCAGCTAACATGGCAAAGCAATAAGGTATTTGTTTATAACATTAATGACATTATGCACCCCATTAAAACATTGAATTGGTTCAGTGAAGGATGGGGAATTACTAATGACGGCAACAGTTTAATAATAAGTGATGGCAGTGATACCATATACTATGTTTTACCCGATGAAGAAAAAAATACGATGAGACAATTAAAAATAATTTCAGTTGCTGATAATACAGGTCCCCTCGACAGCATTAATGAGCTTGAATTTATTGACGGGTATATTTACGCTAATCGCTATCAGACAAATGATATTTTAAAAATTGATACCGCCAACGGACACGTAATTGGCAAAATGGATCTTACAGGAATACTTGCACAATATGATGCAAAAGAGATAACCAATAGAACTGATGTTTTAAATGGTATTGCATACGACAGCACAACAAAAAAACTATACATTACAGGTAAGAGATGGCCTAAAATGTTTAAGATGCATTTGAATCAATAATAACAGCTATGCCTATTTTAAATTACGAATTTAAAGCCAGAACAACTGAGTTAGAAAAATTAGAAAAAAAACTTTTGGAACTTAATCCAAAATTTATTGGAGAAGATACTCAAACTGATACTTATTTTAATGTAGCAAAAGGAAGACTGAAATTAAGAGAAGGCAATATTGAGAACTCTCTTATTTATTATGAAAGAGAGAACACTGCTGATGCAAAGCAATCTGATATTTTATTACACCAACACACTCCTGATAAAACACTAAAGGATATTTTAATTAAAGTGCATGGCATTAAAGTTATTGTTGAGAAAAAAAGAAGGATCTATTTTATTGACAATGTGAAATTTCATTTTGACACCATTGAAGAACTTGGAACATTTATAGAAGTGGAAGCGATTGATAACAACGGAACATTAGGAATTGAAAAATTAAAAGAGCAGGCGGATAAGTATGCAGAGTTCTTCAATATTCAGCCTGCCAGTTTTATAGCACTTTCATATAGTGATATACTGATGAAGAATCAGATATAAATTAAATATACTGCAGCCACTAGCCTGTATCAAAACCAATAATGTTAAGGCACAGTAATCATCAGTGTAATTGAATTTATCAAACCATCCCTGTTGGTAATCGTAAAAGTATATTTTTCTGTTCCTGCCTGGTTGCGTGTCAGCCTTGTAAGATCATAAGTATAATTATCTCCCTGCGCCGCAGTTAACGTTTCTAAATATATTGTTGAAGAAGCGCCACCATCAAATGATACGCTGATGTTGAAAGTTTTTAATACATCTTCTTTTTCAGTTTTAGCAGCATTGATGCCAACTTTAAAAGAGGTATTGCGGGCAAAAGTAGCATTAGCAGATGTATAACCGGTGCCTGTTTTAAAAAATATATCAGGTAAGGTTCCTGCATCTTTTTTACAGGAGCTGGTTGAGATAAAAAGAAGTGACACCATTGCATAAAGTGTGTAATCAAATAGTCGTTTCATATCTTATTATAAATTGAATGGGTAATGAAGGTTTAGTGAAATATTCCGCCCGATATTATGAATACCATATTTTTTAAACCGGGATAAATGGTCATAATAATTTTTATTAAGAATGTTATTAGCTGATAAACTGATCGTGATTTCTCTTTTACTTTTTTTAATTACTGCACTGCCTCCTGCATTAAGCAAGGTATATGAGGCAGTCTGGGTTTCAAATTGCGCAGGACGATTTTGTGCAAAAACATTGTCAGCATTTATATTCACAGAATATTGAACCGTTTTCTTTTTATCATCGAAAGAAAAAACAATTTCGTGATGCAATTTGTCAGCAGGAATAAAAGGTAAATAACTATTATTAGAAAGCTTACCAATAACAGTTGAAAATGTTGATTGATACGATATTCCTTTTAATGATGAAGGATGAATTCCTACAGATACTTCGCCGCCATAAAGGTTTGCATTGGATTGCAGGTAATGAAAAACATCAAAGCCTAAATATTGTATTCCTGTTCCGCTGAGATAAATATAATTTGTAAAATGATTATAAAAGGCTGCCGCCGAAAATAAAAAATCATTCCCTTTATAATTAACCGAAATTTCTGAATTAAAGTTTTGCTCAATCTTCAGATTTGGGTCTCCAACTTCCCAGCGCAATGTTCCTTCGTGCAAACCATTTGATGACAATTCTGCAAGGTTACCTGATCGAAATCCTGTGCTGAAATTTAATTTTGCATTAAGATGTTCGCCAGGATTAAATGAAAAACCCACTGCACCATTTACTGAAGGTTTTGTTTTATTGAATGGCGCAATTTCTCTGCCGGGAGTATTTACCCCTACAGTTCTGAATGTATGAATGTTTCTCATAGTTATTCCTGCACCACTTTCCATAATGATTTTATTGAAGGTCTTTTTAATAAACAATGATCCTCCGGATTCAATCATATTTGCATCGGGAATTATTTTTCGTGAGCCATAATTTGTATTGTTCTCAAATATTGATTGATTGCCAAGAATTAATTCTGTTGTGGAATTCAGTAGTTTCATCCATTGAAGGTTATAAAGAAAAGTGCTGAGCAACATTTCAAGACTAATTTTGTTGCCGCCATCATTTTCTAAACGGAGATTAGATTGTAAACCTGCATTCAATTTAATAGTTGAATGGGAAAGATGAATGGTATTTTGAGAAGACAGCACATTCAGCAATACTGTGTGATGTGGCCCATCCATTGTACGGCTAAGTCTTCCATCAGGTATTTTTGCAGATTGATTATCTATTGTTATAAAACCAAAATTATCAAGCGAGGCATTATAATTATTATAAGATGTCCAGTTCTTTTTAGTAAAGCCCAGGCTGCCTTTTATATAATAACCGTTAAAGCGTGAATTTAAAATTCTTTTATTTTTGCCATCAGAATAATCCGCATTTGAATTTAGACCTGCTCTAATCCGCCAGCTATGCATTTTAGCAGAACCTTTAAAACCAATATCGGCATACAATCCATACGTGTTTGAAAATAATCTGAGATTAGCATCCCCGCTTTTTGTATTGGCAGCCGTGGGTGGCTCTTCAATAATATTAATTATTCCGCCCATTGCTTCCGAACCATACAATAAAGCTACAGGCCCTTTTATAATTTCCACCCTGTCAATACCCATATCTCCTAAACCCATTCCATGTTCGTCCTGCCATTGCTGGTTATCAAAACGCAATCCTGATAATACTGCAGTAATACGGTTTCCGTACAAACCTCTTATAACCGGTTTAGAAATACCAGGCCCCGTATTTATCTGACTTATTCCCGGAAGTTTTGCCAGAGCATCTGAGATATTAAATGCTCCCTGTGCCCGCATTTTTTGTAAAGGCAATGAAGTAATATTCAAAGGTGTTTGATCGGGCTTTACGATCTTTAATCCGGAAACAAGAACTTCTTTTAAAAGAACTGCACTATCTGTCTGTGCAAAGCATGCCCCAGGCCAGGTAAAGTGAAAACAAATTATAGTAAAGCCTATATAATAAAGACCTCTCATCTTATAAGAAATTATTTAGAAAATAAAACGCTTAAAAGTAGTAGCTATGCAGCTTTGGGCGGAGGAGAAATAGTATCATCTTTACCTTCAGAAAGATAAGACACGAGAGAGTGGAATTTGTTTATGATAAGGATAAAATGCTGATCATTTTCCTTTTCATCCCGGGAAACAAAAAGATTAAATGCATCATCAATATTATTTCCCCCTTTTTTATCAGAAGAAGAATTGTGCTTTGTTATTAAATTATAATTATCAATGAGAACTTTCTCTTTTTTATCATTAATGCAATACAAAAATTCTTTACCGTTAATTTCTTTTCTTTTTACTACATCAAACATTTCGCCATTAAAGAAAAATTCCTTTCCTTCTTCTTCCCAATATATATTTTTATAATTTTCGGCAAGTGATATAATTTTCAGTTCTTCATCTTTCAACTGGCTTATTATATTTTCTTTTATGGCTGCTTTTTGTGAGAACTGTGCATTACGCATTACAATGTAATAGCCAAACTGACTGTATGCAACAACTGCAATAATAATTATAGATAAAAGTTTCTTCAGAAAATATTATTTACACAAATATAATTAAATAGAATTCGGTTTAGTGCGTTACAATATAAATTATTGAGCTGCATCTTTCATTATCAAACAATGTTTTCCAGTCAGAGACATAGCCATTCCAACAAGCATTAATAAAATTATTTTTACCTGTTTTATATTTTTCACTCAACATGCTTACATAAAAGCTGTCATACCACATGGGTCTGACCTCATTTAACTGTAAACCATGTTGCAGTAACAATTGCGTTATCGCAGTTGGTGAGAAATGATAGAGATGACGTGGGACATCATAAGCGGCCCAAAATTCTTTATAAACGGTTGCATCATAGCAGGTATAATTAGGAACAGCAATAAACAGGCAACCTGTTGGCTTTAATAATTTTTTTAGTTGATCCATATATGCATGCAGATCATGTACATGTTCCAATACATGCCATAAAGTTATTGCATCAAAAGATTGTGGAGGTAAATTGAAAAGATCTTCAGGTGATTGTAAACTTAATCCATATAATTTTTTTGCGTTTTCCCTGGCAGTTTCATCAGGTTCAAGCCCTGTTATATGCCAATCAGCCTGATCCATCGTATGTAAAAAAGCTCCTGTACCGGCACCTATATCCAAAATTTTCTCTGCTGATATTTTTGTATATTTTTTTATTAAGTTTCGCTTACTCTTTAA
>JAYVEA010000335.1:0-8591 GCA_043749085.1 Chitinophagales bacterium | reverse complement strand
TCGGCTTTGTCGGCCTCAGCTTTTTTCCTTGCATTTTCAATCTCTCTTTTGATCATAGCAGCAATCATTCCCCTCAACTTTGCATCCTGTTTTCTTTTATTAGTTATTTGTGCAGCAAGTTCTTTTTGCCTTCCTTTTAATTTTATAACTATTTTTTCTTTTTCTTCCTGCTGTTTTTCCAGCACGGTCATCTCCTTATTTTTTTCAGTGAGAGCAATATTCTTTTTTTGTTTGTTACCCGAAAGTTCATTTATGCGTTGTTGTAAAAGCTGTTGTGTACGAACAATATTCTCTCCCTGCTGCTCACGATACGTGCGATAAGACTTTAGATAAGTAATGCGTTTGATGGCATCATTAAAACTGGATGCAGAAAAAATAAAATTCAGAAAGTCGTAACTGTTTCGGTTTTTATAAGCATACACCATGCTTTTGGCATACTCCTGTTTTAATGTATCAAGTATCCTTGCCAGTTTATTTACTTCTTTTTGTGATTTATGAATATCATTCTCAATAAACTTTAGCTGACCTGTAATGTTTTCAATAACATTTCCCTGCAGATCAAGTCTTCTATTAATTAAAGATAATTGTCCAACATTTTCTTTAGTTGTCTTTCTGGTTTCATTTAAAACTCTTTCTGTTTCTTCAATTTCTTTTCTAAGTTGCTGTCTTTGTTTTTGTAAGTCATCCTTATTTTGGGCAGCTGTAATAAAAAAACCTAAAGTAATCGCAGTAGTTAAAAGGATTTTTTGCATTGGAAGAATTTAATTTATTAAACAGGATTGGTTATTCTGTTTTATGCAACGCCTATTTGGTTTTATAATTTTTTGGTATTGGAAAGGGATATGATAATTCAGTATTAAAATCATATTGTTTAAAATTCAGCTTAATATCAACTTTTGTTTTTTCAGCCACAGTTATTTCACGATATGCAGAGAAAAAGAAACCTGATTTATTTTCATAATCATCATACGTAAGATCGCCTGTCCTGTTAAGTGTTACATCCAGATCATCAAGTTTACTTCTTTCTATTAAATTATCATTGGCAGAGAGCGTTAGTAAATTCTTAAAATATTTTCCAACAGTAGAAAGTAAAATATGATTCTCTGTTACTTTATAAGCAACAACTTTGTCTCCCAGAAAAACAGGGTTACCAATTAAAAGATCCTGCAGTGTTTTAAAATCCAATGGTATTTTAGCAATACTCTCAATGAAACTAAAGGGATGTTCTTCAACTTGTTTGTTCAATTTATTTAAAATGGTAATATGATTTTTCGTAATCAATATTCTAAAAGCTTCTATACTTAGGAATGTGGCGTTAATAGATATCCAAATAATACTGTCTTTCTGCATCCTGATATTAGCAATTACATCAGGCTGTTTGCCTTTTGAATCTTCATATTCAACTTTAATTTTTGCTGAAAAAGTTTTAAAGTTTATCCTGTTACGAAGAAGCGTACCAACAAGATCATTGCCGGTTTTAAGAGAATCCATTGACGGGATTTTTTTTCCTGTAACAACTGTATCTTTTTTATTTACTGCGCTCTGTAATTTTTTTGTAGAGCGACAGCTAAAAAGTAAACTGAATAAAATAACTGCGCTTAAAATCCGGAACATTTTTTTCATGTTATACAAATTGTATGTTGATTAATTAACACCGGTATGACCAAAACCACCCTCTGCCCGTTGTGTTTCGTTCAATTGCTGTACCAGTTGCCATTTGGCCTTTTCCACTTTTGAAATTATCATTTGCGCTATCCTGTCACCATGCTGTATAATCTGCTCTTCCTGCGATAAATTTATAAGGATGACCTTTATTTCACCACGATAATCACAATCAACAGTACCAGGGGAATTTAAACAGGTTATTCCGTGTTTATTAGCCAAACCACTTCGTGGCCTTACCTGTGCTTCGTATCCATCAGGAAGCTCAATAAATAAACCTGTAGGCACCAATTTTCTTTGTAGTGGTTGTAATGTAACAGGTTCCGGTAAATTAGCCCTGATATCCATACCTGCTGCGCCGGCTGTTGCATAATGTGGTAAAGTATTATCAGACTGATTTATAATTCTTATTAAAACCTCAGGCATACGAACAAAGTTAGGGATGCAGAAACATTAGATGAGAATAAAATTAATTTTAACTTAAAGTTTTTAAAGATATTCACTCAAAAACTAATACTTTCAAGCAAAACTGTTGCATATGCAGCTAATCCTTCTTCTCTGCCAATAAAACCCATTTTTTCTGTAGTAGTGGCTTTTATCGAAACGTCTGAAACCTTCAGTGATAATATTGGTGCAATTACTTCCTGCATCTGTTGCACATACGGTTTTACTTTAGGTAATTCCAGGCAAATTGTAGAATCAATATTTACTATCCGGTATCCTTTTAAAGAGACCATGTCAAAAGTTTTTTTTAAAAGGATTTTACTATCTATATTTTTAAATTCATCCGATGTATCAGGAAAGTGTACGCCGATATCTCCCAGGCATGCGGCACCTAACATAGCATCACAGATAGCATGTAATAAAACGTCTGCATCACTGTGCCCTAAGGATCCCTTTGAGTTCGGGATGTTTATGCCTCCAATCCATAATTCCCTGTTGATAACTAATTGGTGAAAATCAATACCAAAGCCAATTCTAAAAGACATGTATTTTTATTTCTGTAAATATCAATTAAAATATATTAATCAGAATGCATAAAAAAAACGCCTCATTACTGAAACGCTTCTTTTAAAAAATTTTATAATTAATTACCTGGCGCTGCAGCTTCACTATCAAGATTAAAAATTAAACTAAAGCGGACTGTATTTGCTAAAGGATTTCTATTAATACCACCGCCGGAAGGAACCAGGTACGAAAAATTTAAGCCAAACATATTATAGTTAATTCCTGCACCAACTGTAAAATATTGACGGTTTCCTTTACTGGGAGCTTCGTAAAAATATCCGGCCCTAAAAGCAAACTGGTTATTATATATATATTCTGCCCCTAAGGAAACCTGTATTTCTCTTAACTCTTCACCACCTCCGCCGGGTGCATCACCAAAAGAACTGAACCAACTGCTTAAAACACCCTTGCTTCTGTATTTATTAATGGTTGCAGGGTCTGTACTGTCGCCTTTTAATAAAGGAGGTGTAGGAACCAATAATTTATTTATATCTAACCCAAAAGTTGCTTTACTGGTCTCATCAAAAACTTTTGTGTAAGCAATACCAAGGCCTAAATTTGCAGGTATATAATCTTTTTGAGTAGCATCATTTGTATAAGAAATTTTTGAGCCCAGGTTACTAAAAGCAATACCCCAGTTTAAACCTGAGGCATTTGGATCCCCACCCGTACCATTATGAAACAAGCTTATATCCCCTGCTACGGATGAGCCTGCTTTATACGATTGTCCATTAAAATTGCCACTCGCAAGGCTTGAATTAATATATTTTAGTGCGATTCCTAATCCTAACTTATCTGATAGCTTTCTTGAATAGCCTGCAGAAAATGCAAATTCTCTGGGCCGGTAGGAACTAAGATCATTTCCTAAAGCATCGGTAAACTGGATATTACCCAGGCTGAAATACCTAAGCGAGCCTGATATAGCCTGCGTTTCATCTAATTGGTAATATCCTGCTAAAGAAGCTAAATATACATCAGTAAGTCCCAGGCCTTTTAACCATGGTGTGTAAGAAACACTTATTGCTGCCTTGCTTTGGGCAAATGGTAGTTTTGCCTGGTTCCAAAAAGATGAGTTTGCATCAGGAGAGGTTGCTATTCCAACATCTCCCATTCCGCCTGATCTTGCATCTGGTGAAATTCTTAAAAAAGGAACTGCGGTAGTTACAACATTTATCTTGGAGGCAGTTGTTTGTGCATGAAGGCTTATTGCACCCGAAAAGATTGCCAGGGCAATTAGTTTCAAACTTACTTTATTCATTCGTGATTTTGTCTGGTTAGGTAGAGTTACCTCTTATAGAAATTAGTTTTAAGGAATTGTAAAAATATATTTTTTCTGCTCATTACCAAATAAATATAAATCTTTAGTTAAGAGCATTATAAATTAAATAACGCTGCTTTATTATTTCCTGCTGCTTCAACGGATTGTTTAAATATTTATTGTAATTTATCCCATAGGGATGTGAAATATAAAGTGGTGATTTGTGAATACTTTGCAAAAGTATGATCACACAGTTTAAAATTGCTCTTAACCTTTGAATCTTTATCAGTAAAGTAATTATATTCGCACTTGTAAGGCGTAACCCCGCTGCACAATAATCAAGAAAACCCTTCGTTAAATCAATCGCTAAACGAATGCACATGCTAAAGTTATTATCTGCCAAAAATATTTTTATTTTACTTCTTGCTTCCTTATCATTTATATCCTGTAAAAACGGAAGTATATTCGGAAAGAAGAAAGACAAATCTTCGGCTACAGGCTGGAATTATGATGACAAGAATTACGGAAATTTCCATGTATTAAAAGCTAAAGAACAAAAGGCCGGTCCCGGTCTTGTCTTTGTTCAGGGTGGTACTTTTGCTATGGGTGCAAGGGAAGAAGATGTAATGGGTGACTGGAATAACATTCCACGCCGTGTTACAGTAAATTCATTTTATATTGATGAAACTGAAGTAGCAAACGTTCATTACCGTGAATATTTATATTGGCTCGGTAATACATTTGATAATGATACTATGGTAATGAGCCGTGCTTTACCTGATACATTGGTTTGGAGAAGTGAACTGGCGTTTAACGAACCTTATGTTGAATATTATTTCCGTTATCCTGCTTACAATTATTATCCTGTAGTTGGTGTAACCTGGGAACAGGCTCACGACTTTTGTATCTGGAGAACAGATCGTGTAAATGAAAAAATATTAATTGATAAAAATTATTTAAATAAGAAATCTCCTTTATCAGCAATGAAGCAGGGAGGTGGTGATCAGACCTTTAATACTGATACTTATTTAATGAATCCTGAACTTATCAATAATAAAACTGCACCAAAAAAAGGTGGTTTAAAAGATGTAAGCGGCAGAACAAGAAAAGTAATAACATTTGAAGATGGTTTATTATTACCCGGCTATCGTTTACCAACCGAAGCCGAATGGGAATACGCTGCATATGGCATAATTGCCCAAAATCCTAATCCAAAAAAGAAAGAGAAAAAGCGTGGAGAAGAATTGATTGCAAACCAACAGGTTTATTCATGGAGCCACAATGTAAATGGTTTGCGTGATAATCGTCGCGGAAGCTGGCAGGGACAATTTTTAGCAAACTTTAAAAGAGGTAATGGTGATAATATGGGTATCGCAGGTGGTTTAAATGACCGTGCTGCTATACCAGGGCCCATCAAATCGTTTTATCCGAATGGCTATGGCGTTTACAATATGAGTGGCAATGTAAGTGAGTGGGTAGGTGATGTATACAGGCCTCTTACTTCTACTGACGAAGATGATTTTAATCCTTATCGTGGAAATAAATTTCAGAAATTTTATAAAAATGCATCCGGTGAATATGAGAGAGATACATTGGGACGTTTAAAAAAAGTTGATGTTACAGATTCTGAAAGCATGAATCGCCGTAACTATCAAAAAGGTAATGTTATTAATTATTTAGATGGTGACTCATCATCCGGTGTGGCTTATGGATATGGCATTTCATCTTTAATAAGTGATAGATCAAGAGTTGTAAAAGGCGGAAGCTGGAATGATATGCCTTACTGGTTATCTCCGGGCTCACGCAGGTATCTTGAAGAAGACCAGGCAAGCAGCACCATTGGTTTCAGATGTGCAATGACAAGACTCGGAAGCCCTGAAGGAAACGGTTTTAAAGAAGGAAACATATTTGGAAAGCGTAAACAGAACAGTCGTAAAAAAAGATAAATTATAAAAGAAAAATAATTTGAGCCTCCCACGAAAGTCGGGAGGCTTTTTATTTCAACAAGTCTTCCTATCTCTTTTATTCTTTAATCTCTTAGCTTTGTTTTCATGGAGATAAAAGATCTTTATAAGCTTTACCTGCAGTATCCTTCTATAAAAATAGATACACGAAAATTAGCAAAGGGTGATCTGTTCTTTGCATTAAAAGGCGCCAACTTTAATGGTAACAATTTTGCAAAGGCGGCACTGGATGCAGGTGCAGCCTATGTAATTGTAGATGAAGAATTAAATTTTAATGATAAAAAAATAATTAAAACAGCTGATGTATTATTAACCTTACAGCAGTTAGCAAAACATCATCGGGAGCAATTTAATATTCCTTTCATAGCTATAACCGGCAGCAATGGAAAAACAACTACAAAAGAATTGGTGCATGCAGTTTTATCAACTACTTATAAAACGTACACAACAGAGGGCAATTTAAATAATCACATAGGCATTCCATTAACCATTCTTAAAATTAAAAAAAATGCAGAAATGGCTGTAATTGAAATGGGCGCTAATCATCAAAAAGAAATTGAAGATTATTGTTTATATACATTGCCAACACATGGGCTTATCACCAATATTGGTAAAGCGCACCTGGAAGGATTTGGTGGAATTGAAGGTGTAAGAAAAGGGAAAGGAGAACTTTTTGATTTTCTTAAGGCAAACCATGGAACTGCATTTATGAATAACGATGATAATTATTTAAAAGAAATAAGTACAGGAATAAAGAAAGTAATTAGTTATGGAACTTCAGAAGGGTCAGTAACCGGAAGATCTATAAGCAGTTCTTCTTTCTTAGAAGTAGAGATAATTAAGGGGACAAACATCAGAACAATAAAGACACAATTAGTAGGAGAATATAATTTGCTTAATGTGCTTGCCGCAGTAACTATTGGTAAATATTTTAATGTTGCTGACGAAAAAATAAAATCTGCAATTGAAAACTATTTTCCTTCCAACAGCCGCTCGCAATTAATTAAAAAAGGAAGCAACATAATTATTTTAGATTCTTATAATGCAAACCCTGCAAGTATGAAAGCTGCCATTGAGAACTTTGCGCAAATGTCCGGCATAAATAAAATTTTATTGCTTGGCAGTATGATGGAGCTGGGAGAAGAAAGTGAGAAAGAACATAAAAGGATAATAAAACTGATAGATAAATACAAGTGGAAAGCCGTGGTTCTGGTTGGTGATAATTTTAAAAATATCAATAATTCGTACCAGCAATTTGCAAATGCTGAGGAAACTAAAGCCTGGCTAAAAAATCAACATCTGCAGGATTCGCAAGTCTTAATTAAAGGTTCACGCAGTATGCAGATGGAAAAGGTTTTAGAATAATAATCTGCGGAGACTGAGGGATTCGAACCCTCGATACAGTTTCCCGTATACACACTTTCCAGGCGTGCTCCTTCAACCACTCGGACAAGTCTCCTAAAAAAATAGTTGGCAAATTTACAATCTTATTATCAGTGTTCCGCTTTGATTTATCATTAATATCTCTCTGGCATAATTACTGTTGAACAAATTTTATTCATAACAATTAAAATTATTTTGAAAGAGCGTTCTTATACAGTAAAAAAGATATCGCTCTTTGCTATGAGCTTGTTTTATATAATTGCAGGCATCAATCACTTTATACATCCCATGTTTTATAAAAAGATAATGGCGCCCTACATTCCCTGGCACATGTTACTAATTTATGCTTCAGGTATGATGGAAATTTTATTAGGCATTTTACTTATCCCGTTAACTACACGTCGCATAGCAGCCTGGGGAATAATTATTTTACTCATCGCAATTTTTCCTGCTAATATTAATATGATGTTGAATTATTGGAATGAGAAAAACCCTGATCTATGGATAACAATTTTGCGATTGCCCATGCAAATTGTATTGATATGGTGGGCATATATTTTTACCAAAAGGAATACTCATCTTATTTTAGAATAGTCACTTGCTTTATTTAACAGGTCTATTGCATCTTTATCAAGTTGCAGGTTTACTGAAACTATAAGATCATTTAACTGTTCGGTATTAGTTGCACTTGCAATTGGCGCTGCAATTGTTGGCTGAGCCAGCAACCATGCCAGTGAAACTGTAGCAGGCGTAGTATTGTAACGCTCTGAAACTTCATCAAGCGCCTGCAAAATTTTAAAGCCACGCTCATTCATATATTTTTTATTTCCTCCACCTCTTGCACTTTTAGAGATATCATTCTCTGAACGATATTTACCTGTGAGAAAACCGCTTGCCAATGAAAAATAATTTATCACACTAATATTTTTTTCAATGCAATAGGGTTGAAATTCTTTTTCAAAAATCTCGCGGTCATACAAATTATATAATGGTTGTAAAGTTTCATATCGCGGTAAGCCTTTACGCTCACTATATTCAACAGATTGTTTTAATCTTTCAATTGATAAATTTGAAGCGCCGATAATTCTTACTTTTCCCTGCTTTATTAATTCAGCATAAGCATCAATTGTTTCTTCTACCGGTGTTAAAAGATCATCAAAGTGTGATTGATACAGATCAATATGATCAGTTTGCAACCTCTTTAAAGAATCTTCAACCGATTTAAAAATGTAATCTCTTTTAAGATTCTTTCCTTCACCCATATCACTGCCAACTTTAGTGGCAATAATTACTTCATCACGATTGCCACGTTGCTT
>JAYVEA010000334.1:0-8628 GCA_043749085.1 Chitinophagales bacterium | reverse complement strand
TTGCAGATGGATTACGCATGATGAATAATGATGGCTTTTATCCAACAACTTTTGCCTATCCCTATGGGCAGCATAATGATAAACTTGATAAGTTGCTTTTAAAACATTTTAAAAGTGTACGAGCTTTAAATGGCACACAGGATTTATCACGTAGTTTGTCATCGATAGGAAATAACCAACTAATATTTGGATTAGGTATAGATGAATCAAGCAAACGGGACCTCGGTAAAATTGAAGGGCTCCTCTATCTTGCTCAACAAAGAAATAGCTGTGCCACACTTCTTGTACATAATATTGAGCGCAATGATATTAAAATGCAATTGCCTCTTTGGAAATTGAAGGAGATAATACTTACTGCCAAATCACTCTCTTTAAAATTCTATACAATTTCAGAGATATCAAAATAATTTTAAATAAAGAATTTAGCTTTAGTTATTTTGCATACAAATAAAATCAATGCTTAAAGATATTCAGCCCATAAATGAAAAAGAAACACGTGAAGGCTTTGGTGAAGGAATTCATGAACTTGGCAAAAGCAATGAAAGCGTGGTGGTGCTTACTGCGGATCTTGGCGGCTCATTAAAACTCAAACCTTTTATAAAAGATTTTCCTGAAAGATTTTTTCAGTGTGGTATCGCTGAAGCAAATATGATGGGAATTGCAGCAGGCTTAACTATCGGAGGCAAAATTCCTTACACTACAACATTTGCCAATTTTTCTACCGGTCGTGTTTACGACCAGATCCGTCAATCAATAGCATACAGTAATAAAAATGTAAAGATATGTGCATCTCATGCAGGCTTAACACTGGGTGAAGATGGCGCAACACACCAGATATTAGAAGATATTGGCTTAATGAAAATGTTACCCGGCATGACAGTTATAGTTCCCTGTGATTTTAATCAAACCAAAGCCGCCACAATTGCAATTGCAGATTATAAAGGCCCGGTTTATTTAAGATTTGGTAGACCTAAATGGCCAAATTTCACAAATGGGGAAGAATTTAAAATCGGAAAAGCGCAGATATTAAGTGAAGGAAAAGATATAAGCATTTTTGCATGCGGCCACCTGGTGTGGAAAGCAATTGAGGCTGGCAAAATTTTAGAAGAAAAAGGGGTTAGTGTAGAAGTAATTAATATCCATACAATAAAACCTTTGGATACTGATGCTATCATTAAATCCATAACAAAAACAAAATGTGCAGTTACTGCAGAAGAGCATAACATTATCGGAGGACTGGGAGACAGTATTGCACAGGTTGCAGCTAAAAACTTTCCTATCCCAATTGAATATGTAGGCACCCGCGATACTTTTGGCGAAAGTGGAAAACCACTTGATCTTCTTAAAAAATATGGACTGGATACACCTGATATTGTTGCTGCTGCAGAAAAAGTTATGGCTAAAAAAGTTTCTGCTTAAATACTCTGATTTTTGGTTTGATTCTTGTTTTTTTATAGTAGAAACATACTACTATGAAAAAAATATTTACCATTTTAGCTTTTGTATTTTCAACAGGTCTTATTTCCTGTACCAAAGAAAAGTTGTCGGCAGATTCACAGAGTAACTGCATGCAGGATCCACCTACATGGTGTGCTACCGTAAGATGTTCGCCCGATGGTAAACCGGTTTGCGGATGTAATAAAGTAACCTATGGCAGCGCCTGCGAAGCGCAATGTGCAGGAGTTACCTCTTTTACTTATGGCGCCTGCAAATAATATTCTTATTAAACTTATTTTTACCTCTGATATCAATAATTATTTATGGCTGTTCAGCAGGATGATAAAGAGTTGTTATACCGGTTTAAAAATGCAGATACAAAAGAATCAGCTTTTACAGCAATCTTAAAAAAATACCAGGAAAAACTTTATTGGCATATACGCAGAATGGTTATTGATCATGATGATGCCAATGATGTTTTACAAAATATGTTTATCAAAGTATGGAAAGGACTCGAAAATTTTAGGGAAGACAGCCAGTTATATACCTGGCTTTACCGCATTGCAACCAATGAAAGCCTTACTTTTTTAGAGCAACAGAAAAAAAGAGGCTTAGTTTCATTTAATGAGGTTGAAAATGGACTTGAAAATAAACTTAAAGCAGATACAAATTTTGATGCTAACCGTTTGGAATGGAAACTTCAGTTGGCTATACAAAAATTGCCTGAAAAGCAAAGGGTTGTTTTTAATCTAAGATATTACGATGAAATGCCTTACGAGGAAATGAGCAGGGTATTGGATACCAGCGAAGGCGCATTAAAGGCAAGCTATCATCATGCTGCAAAAAAAATTGAAGAATTTATATTAAATGGTTAAACCGATTAAACTTTTAAGTACTATACACGTCTATTAAGCGATGCAATTTTCAACAGAAATATATAATGA
Organism: Chitinophagales bacterium; assembly: GCA_043749085.1. Taxonomy (GTDB): domain Bacteria; phylum Bacteroidota; class Bacteroidia; order Chitinophagales; family Chitinophagaceae; genus Ginsengibacter. The sequence continues at coordinate 6,247 of JAYVEA010000334.1, read as the reverse complement.
ACTTAATGAAATCAGTCCGCTATTGGCCGGGATAGAAAAAAAATATGTTCTTTCAGTTCCTGAAAGATATTTTGATACACTTTCAATTAATATCTTAAAACAAATAAATAGTAATTCTGCTGAATTTAAATTAACAGTACCTGAAGGATATTTTGAAAATTTAAGCTCATCTGTACTAAACAAAATAAAATCACTAAGCCAAGATCCGGCAAAGGAGCTAAAAGCATTATCTCCAATGCTTTATTCAATTCAAAATGAAAATGTTTTTAACGTTCCTATTGGATATTTTAGAAATTTACATGATGATATCCTACATAAAATATCTAAGCCCCCAACCAAAGTAATTGAACTTAAGAAAAGAGTTTCCGTTTGGAAATATGCCGCGGCAGCAGTAGTAACAGGGGCAATAGCGATAAGTTCTTTAATGATCTTTAATACATCTAAGCAAACAACAATTAGAAAGGCTGATGAAGTAGCTGTTACATCTTCTATTAAAACGTCGTCGCAATTTAAAAATGAGCAGCAGGTAAAAGCTGCAATAGCAACGTTGTCTGATGAAGAGATAATTAAATTTCTTGAAAAGACAGGAACTGATGTGGACAATGAAGCGTTAGCTGCGGATATTGACCAGAACACATTGCCTGCTCCTAAAGATTATCTGCTTGATGAAAAAACTTTAGATACTTATTTACAAACGGATAAAAACTCTCAAAATTAAAAAGTTATTAAAATGAAACTTCTACTTATAATAACATTCTTTTTAGGGAGCTTTTCTTTTGTAAAGGCGCAGAATGACCATGAAAACAGGTTTGAGAAAGTTCAGGCCTTAAAAATTGCTTTTATTACCCAAAAGCTTGAGCTTACTGCAGATGAGGCTCAAAAATTTTGGCCCGTTTACAACCGTTATGAAGCTGAGATAAGGCAAATGATGATGGATAACAGAAATGGAGGTGATGCAATTGATAATGAAGAAAAGGTCTTAAATGTAAAAAAGAAGTATAAATCAGAGTTTATTAAAGTAATAGGACAGGCCAAAACCAACACTCTTTTTAATTCTGAAAGAGAATTTAGAGGCGTTTTAATGCGCCAACTCAAAAATAAGCAAGGGTTTAAATCCCAATAATTTGTATATAAAGGCCGTTTGCTAACCTCTTTTATTATTAAAATTTAACTAAAACTTGTAGAATATAAAAATTCTCCTATTTTTGTTACTAGGTGTTTTTCATAGGTTAGCAACGGCCGGCCCTTTTTAGGGCAGGCCTTTTTTATGTTTCATTCTTTAAAAACTGGTGATTTTATGTCGTGATAGAACAAGAATATCCACTTTTCACGCTCTCCCAGCTCTCTCCATTGTTGTCTTAGTTGCATTGATTTTTTACCATCATAATCATATTTTGCTACAAACTTATTTTTCATTTGCTGTAGTTGTGGAACTACATCACCTCCAAAAAATATTTTTTCTCCATCTTCTTCAATCCAAAAAACCTGGTGGTATGGGCAATGTGCCCCCGTAACTTCATATTTAATATAACTATCAATTATTCCATTGCCTTCAATAAAATTTGTTTGGGATGAATTCTTAAGTATTTCAAAATCTTCAATGATGTAAGAAGATTTGGCATTTTCAAAAGCGAAATCAAATTCCTGTTTATTTACATAATAAGTTGCATTTGCAAAACTTAAAATTCTTTTTCCATCCTTTACATAGCTTATTCCGCCGGAATGATCTTTATGTAAATGCGATAACAAAACTTTTGTAATGCTCAGTGGGTTGATACCATTGTTCAATAAATTTTGATGTATCTGTAATACCCCATTGGAATTTGTAAATCCTAACCCGGTATCTAATAACAAAATATCTTTTGAGGTTATAATTACAAAAGGTTGTATCTCCACTAATAAGCTTCCTACATTTCTTTCCTGTAATTTATCTTTTTCAAAATCGAATGAAATAAACTGTTTTGTTTTATCTACAGTAAAAGCGCCTTCACTAAGTGGAATAATTTTCATAGATATTAAGCTGTGTTTAGTTTTATATTGCTGCATACTAAGTATAAAATCCACATCATTGTAAGTAAAAAAAGTATAGCAGTAAATTGATGTGCTAAACCCAGCCATACTAAACTATTTCCAAATGGAGATCTTATTACAGTAAGAATGCCAAGTACAATCTGCAGCAAAATAAAAAACAATGGCATCCATTTGGTTTTATTAAAAAGATCGTTGCTTTTAATTTTTACTGCTTTTATCCACCACACAAAAACAAATAAGGCAAGTAAATATGCAATGGTTCGATGTATAAGCTGAACTGCAATTTTATTATCTATTAAATTTTTCCACCAGGGAAATAGATCGTTTATTTGATCCGGAATAAGCCTTCCATTTATATCCGGCCATGTAGGTGCAGCAGTAGCCGCCTTTAATCCCGACATAAATGCTCCATAAATAAGCTGGATAAAAAGAATGCAAATAATAATTACAGCTAATTTTTTTAAGGAAGAATTTATTATTAGTCTTTCTTTAGAAATTAACAGGCTCAACGCAAACCAAAAAGTATAACATAGTAAAACAAGTGCAGCAATAAAATGTGTAGCCAATTCAATATGACCTACAAATAATTTTTGTGGTACAAGTCCACTTTTAACCATTATCCATCCTACAAGTCCCTGCAGTGCTCCTAATAAAAATAAAATGACCATAGGAATGATCATTTCCTGTTTAAATTTTTTTCTTACCAGGAAATAAAGAAACCCCACCAAAAACACTACGCCTAAAAGTCTTGCCCATAAACGATGAAGCCATTCCCAAAAAAAAATATGTTTAAAATCACTTAAAGTAAAATCAGCATGTATGTATCGGAATTGATCTGTGTTTTTATATTTATCAAATTCAGTCTGCCAGTCTGCTGTATTTAATGGAGGAAGAGTTCCCGTTAATGGCTTCCATTCAGTAATTGATAAACCCGATTCCGTTAACCTTGTAATTCCGCCAAGCAGTACCTGTATCATTATCATTGCAACACCAACCAGTAACCATATTGCTATGGGTTTTGAAGATGATCTATCTATTGAATGGTGCATGCGCAAAGTTATCTGTATATCATTTAAAACTTTATGTTGATAATTATTTAGGAAAAGTATTTTACAGATATTACTTTTGATAAAATTTCTAATTGCTCCTTCCCTTTTTTCATAATAAGTTTTGCGAGGCCGGTTTAGATGAAGCCGGACGTGGATGCTTTGCAGGTCCTGTATTTGCAGCAGCAGTTATCTTACCGAAAGATTTTTATCATCCTGCTTTAAATGATTCAAAGCAAATGAAAAAAGAAGATAGGGAAATGCTTCGCCCTATAATCGAAAAAGAATGCATTTCTTATTCCGTTGCAAAAGTTGATAATGAAGAGATAGACCGGATAAATATTTTGCAGGCATCTTTTAAAGCAATGCATATTTCTCTTAACCGGTTAAGTTATAAGCCTGAGTATTTACTGGTAGATGGCAATCGGTTTAAAAAATATAAAAATTATCCTCACCGGTGCGTGATACAGGGTGATGGTATATACACTTCTATTGCAGCTGCTAGCGTATTGGCAAAAACTTACCGTGACGAATACATGCAAAAATTGCATAAGAAATTTAAAATGTATGCATGGGAGAATAATAAAGGCTATGGAACTCCTGAACATCGCAGTGCAATAGAAAAACATGGCCTCTGCAAATATCATAGAAAGAGCTTTAATATTTTTGCAGCAAAACTTTCCGAAGTTCATGATGATGATGTTGCAGAAGAAATACAAACTACGCAGCCCATTCTCCAAGCCCCTGTCTTATCACCTGCCACTCATCTGTAGTACAATCTATAACTGTTGATGGATTCATTCCGCCGGGCCCCCCATCAATAACGAAGTCTACCTTGTCACCAAATTTTTCAAAAATAATTTCAGGGTCCGTATATTCTTCCACCATATCGCCGGGCAATGATGCACTTAAAATCGGATTGTCTAAAACTTCCAGTATTTGCCGGCAAATAATATTATCCGGAACACGAAGGCCTATAGTTTCTTTTTTACTTTTTAAAATTTTGGGTACCTGTTTGCTTGCCGGTAAAATAAAAGTGTATGGGCCGGGCAAATAAGTTTTTAGCATCCGGTATAAAGGCGTGTCAATGCTTTTTGTATAATCACTTAGATGACTTAGATCTTTGCAGATAAAAGAAAGCTGTGCTTTTTGAGGATCTACATTTTTTATTTTACAAATTCTTTCCACTGCTTTTTGATGATGGATATCACATCCTAAACCATAGATAGTATCAGTGGGGTAAATAATAATACCACCATCTTTAAGGCATTCGGCGATTTGTTTTAGCAATCTTGGTTGCGGATTATCAGGATGTAACTGCAGGAGCATAGTGCAAAGTTGGATTAAATTTTGTAATTGGGAAAACGATAATACCAAAACAAGTTAATCAACTACATTTGCAGGGTTTTTATTAAATATCAATCCAGTTAAAAAATATCTATGTCAATTATTGCACTCGGTACCATGGCCTTTGATGCTATTGAAACTCCCTTTGATAAGATTGATAAAATTGTAGGAGGATCGGGCACTTATGTTGCCTACGCCGCAAGTCATCTATTTAAACCTATACAGCAAATTTCAATTGTAGGCGCAGATTTCCCTGAAGAAGAAATGAACGAATTAAGAAGCCGTGGTGTGCAGTTAGATGGAGTGGAAGTCGTTGCCGATAAAAAATCTTTTTTCTGGAGTGGAAAATATCATTTGGATATGAAAACAAGAGATACATTAATAACTGACCTTAATGTACTTGCTGATTTCAATCCAAAAGTTCCTGATACATATCAGGGCGCTGATTTTTTAATGCTTGGTAATTTAATGCCACAGTTACAAATTAGTGTGATTAAGCAATTGAAAAAAAGGCCTAAGCTGATTGTTCTTGATACTATGAATTTCTGGATGGATACCGCTATGGATGATCTGAAGACAGTGTTAACGATGATCGATGTGTTGCTAATTAATGATACAGAAGCAAGACAATTAAGCGGAGAATTTTCTTTAGTTAAAGCTGCAAAGAAAATACTTGATATGGGACCGAAATATCTCATTATAAAAAAAGGAGAACATGGAGCCTTACTGTTTAATGGTAATCATGTTTTCTTTGCTCCTGCATTACCACTGGAAGATGTATTTGACCCAACAGGCGCAGGCGATAGTTTTGCAGGAGGCTTTATTGGTCACCTGGCACGGACAAAAGACATTAGTTTTGAAAACATGAAAACTGCTATCATCGTGGGCTCTGCAATGGCAAGTTTTTGTGTTGAAAAATTCGGGCCACAACGTTTAAAAGAAATTACCAAAGCAGATATTGATGTAAGGCTGGAAGAGTTTGTTCAATTAGTGAACTTTGATATTGATCTTGTATAAATTTTTTATATGCTTGAAATTATTGCCCTTATCTTTCTTACAAAAGAAATTGGAAAGATTGCGACTGATAAGGGATTAAGGCCCGGCACCTGGAAGTTATATACTGTACTTGCATGGATTGCAGGAGAGTTTGTGGGTGCTGTAATGGGTGTATTTTTTTTCGGTGTAAATAACCTGGTTAGCGTGGCATTAGTAGCAATCGCGGGGGCAATCACAGGGTATTTCTTCTTAAAATCTACGCTTTCAAAAAAGCCTGACATTATGCAGGATGACATCGACAATATAGGACAGCAGTAGGCTTTCTGCCAGTAATATTTTGTGTTACCGCTTACTTGTTTTAATTTTGTTTCACATTCATGGCGGATTTGTTTATTGTTCAGCCTGGATGTTTGCATAAGAAATCGAACTAATAAACGAAACCATTCTGTATCTCTCTTCAGGATTTTAAATTTCGTTTAAAAGTTTGTTTAATATTTGGTTGTCGGCTTCACAACAATGGTCATCATCGTGGAGCCTGTCCAGAGCGTAGCGAAGGATCGCTCTTCAACCGCATACATAAATTAAACAAAATGAAAACAATTCATGATTGCTTAAAAGAACGCATATTAATTATTGATGGCGCAATGGGCACAATGATCCAACGTCATAAGCTTGAAGAAAAAGATTATCGTGGAGAAAGATTTAAAGACTGGCATAAAGATGTAAAAGGCAACAACGATCTTTTAAGTATAACACAACCACAGATTATTGAAGACAGTCACAAACAATAATTAGAAGCCGGCGCTGATATTATTGAGACAAATACT
>JAYVEA010000333.1:0-2571 GCA_043749085.1 Chitinophagales bacterium | reverse complement strand
CTGTTAGCATTAACATCAATATTTGCAGGAAGCCTTTTGTTAATTTTAATTTGGTTGGTATCAAATCCACCGGATAATAAATATGTTCTTTGATTTTGTATAAATATTTTACCTGATTGATTGGCTGATAAAATATACAACAAGCCAATTTGGGAATTTACCTGCAAATAGGAAGAATCCCTTTTAAGAAGATCAAACGTAAGGTCGATACCAAAACGCGAATTAAAAATATAAGGATGCTGGTAACCGAGATTTAGTCTTGGAGATTGTTTTTGAAGTTGCTGCCAGTTAAGCAAAATAGTTTCTCCTGATCCTAAAGAATTTTTTAAATTAAGATTTACATCTGCTGTCACCTGTAACTTTCCTGTTTGAGCGTTGCCTGGTAAAAATCCTACTAAAAAATTTACCTGGCTGCTGCGTTTTTGTTGCAGGTATAAATTTAAAACAGAACCCGAACCAAGCATATTCAGATCCCAATGCTGTTGTTCCTGCAGGTAGGGAAGTTCCAAAAGTCTTTTACTGATATTTTGTAATTTGTTTTTATCGTAAGGGCTTCCTTTTTCTATAGAAAGATATCTCTGCAAAAAAAGATTTTTTATTTTTACTTTGCCATATACCCGGATGCTGTCAATAAGATATAACGGTCCTTTATCTACTCTTAGTTGTGCTTTTATTTTGCTTTCTTCAATTGTAATACTGTCCAGTTTTATCGCAGCAAAAGGGTATCCTCTTGTTTCATAGTAATTTAAAAATTTTTGCTGCTGATTCTGTAACCGGAAGAAATTTATTTTATTATTATCAAATAATGTATTGTTCCAGCCGGTTTCATTTAATACTTTTTTATCTACACTGTCAGTATTTATTTCAATCCATTTATATTGTTCTCCTAAATATAAATTGATATGTGTTGATATAGAATCATAAAATATTGAATCTATAGAGGTGGCCGGATATCCTTTGGCAGTAAGTATTGCGGGTAGCTTAAATATATAATTTGTGCATAACTGTTTGTTTGCAAATGAAGTTTGGATGTTAAGAGATTGTATTGTGTTTAACTTACTGCTTTGCAATAAGGAAGTATCTTTGCCAGCCGGATGTATTATAAGGTGATAGTTGTTTTGTGAAGAAACATTTGCGCTAATTAAGCAGCAGAATGAAATGATTGAGACATTAAAATACAAATATTTTCCCTGGGTGGCTCTCATTAATATTCAAATCTAAATTATAATCCCGATAGCTATCGGTAGTTAAATCTAAAAAATTTGTCTGGTATCTATTTTCATATTCCTTTTTGTAAACAGGCCTGTCATTACTGCAACTTCCATTTTTCTACTTCATTAAAACAGAAAGATGAAATGATTGAAGCTTTAATGAAAGAGCTAATGCTTGTGAGTTCAAATGAAAATATAATAGATACTATTTATTTTGGTGGCGGTACACCAAGTTTATTAACGACTGATGAAATAAAGAAATTGTCGGATACAGCCCATCTACATTTTGAAATCTCTAAAGATGCAGAAATTACTTTAGAAGCCAATCCTGATGACATCGATGAAATAAAATTAGCTGAATGGAAATCAGTAGGGATAAACCGTTTCAGTATCGGTATTCAATCTTTTAAGCAGCAGGATCTTAAATGGATGAACAGGGCACACAATACAGAACAGGCATTACGCTGTATTCAGTTAGTGAAAAATGCAGGCTTTCAAAATTATTCTGTTGATCTTATTTATGGCACACCAATTTTATCTGATGAGGATTGGAAAAAAAATGTTCAAACCATAATTGATCTTGATGTTCCTCATATTTCCTGTTATGCATTAACTGTTGAACCCAATACAGCTTTGCAAAAAATGATAGGATTAAAAAAGAGAGCAGATGTTGATCCGGAAAAATCAGCATCACAATTTTTATTATTGATGGATTGGCTTGCAGATGCAGGTTATGAGCATTATGAAATTTCAAATTTTGCAAAACCCGGTTACAGAAGTAAACATAACAGCAGTTACTGGCAGGGAAAATCTTACATTGGCATTGGCCCATCAGCTCATTCATTTAATGGTAATTCAAGAATATGGAATGTGAGTAACAATGCGCTTTATATTCAATCGCTGCAAAAAGATATAATTCCTTTTGAAGAAGAAATCCTTTCTGATGTTCAAAAGCTGAATGAATATATTATGACTTCACTACGGACAATTGAAGGAATTGATTTAGAAAATGTAAAGACAACATTTGGAGAAGCCGCAAGCGACAAGCTCCAAGCCGCAAGTAAAAAGTTTATTGATGGCTGCAAACTACAAGCTACAAACCACAAACTTTGCCTGACTAATGAAGGAAAATTATTTGCAGATGGAATTGCTGCAGACCTGTTTTTTGAACAACCCGTTAATGGTTAAGAGTTTTTGATATAATGGATTTCACAACACTTCCAATTATAAGTATGAAAGAAAGATGAGGATCATTGTTGCTCCGTAAATATTGTATGAAAGAGGCATCATTTCTACTTAAAATTAATTTAAAAGAAAACGCTATACAAGGGTTTCTTCTATTTTAGCAAAACCTTCTGAG
>JAYVEA010000332.1:0-2576 GCA_043749085.1 Chitinophagales bacterium | reverse complement strand
TTGAGTGCAGGCTTGAGACAGGCCGTACACACCAGATAAGGGTTCACATGCAGCTTATAGGCCACCCTATTTTTAATGATGAACTTTATGGCGGCGACAGGATTGTAAAGGGAACAGTGTTCACTAAATACAAACAGTTTGTGGATAATTGTTTTGCCATCTGCCCACGCCATGCACTGCATGCGCAACAGCTTGGCTTTATCCATCCCACCACAAAAAAGCAAATGAATTTTGAAAGTGAATTACCGGATGATATGAAAGCTGTGATTGAAAAATGGAAGAAGTACAGTGAACACAGGGAGTTGTAAATTATTTTATAATGACAGAGATAAAATTATATATAGATTTCCATAACAATAAGGAAAGGCTTTTTGCCCGCTTTAAGTATAATGCGGCTATTAATAAACTTATACAAACCATTAACGGCGCCAGGTGGAGTCAAACTAAAAAACAATGGCATTTTACTGTAAATAAAAAAACGGTAGAATTAATACAATTAAAAACGAAAGGCCTGGCCACATTGGATACTTCAGTTTTAAAACAACAATTATTAAAGAGAAAACAGATCGCATCAATAAAGACAAACTCTTCAGTAAAAAGTGCGTCATCATCATCCCCCTTAAATAAAAGCACTATAGCGGCTTTTACTATCAATAATAAAAATTTGCTCCAGTTAGATCTAATGATCAAAACATTGCACCTGAAAGCTTATAGCCAAAACACTATAGCATTATATCGCAGCGAAGTATTATACCTTATGCGGCTTTTAAAGAAAAGGAATATAGAATCTCTGACACAAAATCAAATTAAATCATACCTGCTATGGTTGCTGCAGGTAAAGAAATACAGTGACGCTAAAGTACATACAGCTATTAATGCTTTAAAGTTTTATTTTGAACAGGTGCTTCACAAACCAAAAATGTTCTTTAAAATACCCAGACCTAAAAAACCATTTAAACTGCCAACAGTTTATTCGCAAAATGAGGTAAAAAAAATAATTACTGCGGTAAAAAATACAAAGCATATAACCATGCTTATGGCAGGCTATTCAGGTGGCTTGCGTATAAGCGAAATTGTAAACCTGAAAATAAAAGACATTGATTCAAAAAGGATGGTTATTAATATAAGAAATGCCAAAGGCAAAAAAGACAGGCAGGTTTCTTTATCTCCTCTGCTTTTAAAACAGCTAAGAATTTATTATAAAGCATACTATCCCAAAAATTATTTGTTTGAAGGCGCAGACGGAGGAATGTATTCAGTAAGAAGTTTACAGCAGGTTTTTAAGGCAGCAAAAGCAGGGGCAGGCAATAATAAAACAGGAGGCATTCACAGCCTGCGTCACAGCTTTGCCACCCATTTGCTTGAGCAGGGCACTGACATAAAAATTATCCAGGAATTGTTGGGCCATAATTCATTAAGAACAACTGAAAAATATACCCATGTAAGTAAAAAGCTCATAAGTAAAATTGAAAGTCCGTTAGATAAATTGGACTGGGAGTAGCGTTTTTTATGTTGCACCAGTAGCGTTTTTTGTGTTGGAATTTTATTTACAACATGAAAATACGCTACAAAATAGTATTGATTATCAATTTGTTTATTAACAAGAGTAGCGTATATTTATGTGTTAGCTGCTATGCTGTGAGACCGCCAACTCATCAACGAGCCGACTTGAAATTTCTTTAATCAGACTGTCTCTATCTCGTTTGACACTTCTCACAAACTTGACATCTACTGCTGAATTCTTATCATACTTAGCAGACCACATTATGACATCAACCAAAATAGGTAACAAATCAATTCCTTTTTGACTTAGTCTATAAATTACTTTTTGTTTGTGGCTTTGGTCGCTACTTTTTATGACAATTTCTGACTTTTCAAGTAAAGACAATCTACCTGCAAGAATATTGGTTGCAATCTTTTCTTCCGACTGCAAAAATTCTCCATAATAATGTTTGCCTTTAAACATCAAATCACGGACAATTAAAAATGTCCATCTATCGCCAAAGATTTCTAAGGCAAAGTTTATCGGACAATCCGATTTCCTTTTATTATTTGCCATTTGTATAAAATTATTTTTAAAACTACTTGCGAAACAAAAGTAGTTCATTATATTTGCAATGCAATATGCAAACAATAAAAAATTAAAAAATGACAAATTCAATCAATTGGTTCGAAATCCCAGTAACTGATTTCGCAAGAGCAAAAAAATTTTATGAGACAATTATGGACTCGGAAATGCACCCTATGGAAATGGGAGCAATGAAATCAGCTTTCTTTCCTTTTGATATGCAAGGTGGAGGCATTGGAGGTTGTATTACACAAGCCGAAGGCTACGAACCATCTACAAAAGGTACATTGGTTTACCTCAATGGAGGAGACGATTTAAGTACATCACTTTCCAAAGTAGAAAAAGCAGGAGGAAAAATTATAATGCCAAAAACTGCAATTGGTGCAAATGGCTTTATGGCTCATTTTTCTGACACCGAAGGAAATAAAGTTGCTTTACATTCAAGGAAATAACTATGGCAACTATAAAGAATGAAATCACTATAAATGCACCAATTGAAAAAATTTGG
>JAYVEA010000331.1:0-8701 GCA_043749085.1 Chitinophagales bacterium | reverse complement strand
TTTTTTATTTCGAGCTGGGTGGTTTTAATATTGCCGGCTACCGTTCCATAAATAATAACAGATTTGGATATTATATTGCCCTCAATGATGCCATTCTCGCCTAAAATTACGCCGCTATCTACATTTACATTTCCAATTACTTTTCCTTCTATCCTAATTACTGATGAGCCCTGCAATTCTCCTGTGAATATATAGCCTTCACCAATAATAGTTGATATCTGCTGATCGTTGATCTGTAAAGATTGTTGTTTGTTTTTTCTTTTAAACATAATTAATTGAGATTTAAAAAGGCCTGGGGATTTATTTTTTGTCCGTCTTTGTGTATTTCATAATGCAAATGAGGCCCTGTAGATCTGCCTGTAGAACCAATATTGCCAATTTGTTGGCCGATATCAATTTGCTCGCCCGGGCTTACTAAAATTTTTGATAAATGGCCATACAACGTTTCAAAACCATTGCCATGATTTAAAACTATACAATTGCCAAATCCGCCTTTAAGTCCTGCAAATGTTACAGAGCCTTTTGCCATGGCTTTTACCTGTGCGCCAAGCGGCCCTTGTATATCCAGCCCTTTATGTGTTTCTATATCCCCATCCCCAAAAGGGTTTTCACGATGACCGAATGTGGAAGTAACAGAACCCTGGTAAGGTAAACCCAATGGCGTATATGAGATGTTGTGAATGACACGGTTTAAATAGCCTTCGTAAAAATTGCTGATCTCGGCAGTGGAAATAATATCATGATCTGTTTCACCGCCCCGTTCTCCCTTAAATACTGTTTTAATTCCCCTCGCTTTTAAAAAGCCATTTATGGTTGAGAGTTGTTTATCAATGTTCGTAAACTTTTGGCGCACTGCATTAGTATCAACATGATCCATTTGCACGTGCATAGCATTTAACTTTTGATAAAGCGCCTCCTGCAATTTATTTTGTTGAATACTATGCGAGGAAAGATAAACTATGATACTAATCAAAGTAAAAAATAGGAGTGATAATGCAGAAAGATATTTTTTCCAGTTTATTATTAAGTTACTTGAAACCCGGATCGGCTTTATTGTCTGCGGATTTTTATTGACAAACAGGATGGTTGTTTTTTCTGCGTTTCTTTTCATTACAGTTAACTTCCTCTCAGGCTTTGCGGTTAGGTATTTAAATCGTACTGTTTTAAAACGCCCAAATATTATTATCTATTGCATTTTTAGTTAGGTTAATTTTTTTTAGCCTTGGGGTATGCCTTCAAACATTAAGTAATAAGCCATCACCACCGGAGTCAGGCTGGCCGGGCTTGTATTGATGGCATAAATTTCTGCTTTATTATTGCAGAGAATAATAGCCGCTTACCGGGATGTATAAATTACTACATCAAACACACGCATCGAGAGATTTGCTTTCGCAACGTCCAGCGCACTAACCAGATTTTGATTAAATATTTTATTATCAAAACACTCATGGCAACTGAGCATTACCGCAGTTTTTTTAAAATCAATTTTGCCATATTCATTTGGTTTTACTAAAAATGCCAGCTCCGACTTATTACCATAAATATCAAAATCTGTTTCATTAATTTTCAAAAGGTCTTTTAAAGACATACCCGGGTAAATCCCATTCTTTAATTGCCACTCATTGTTTTGGGAAAGGGGATTATAGTTTTTAGCGCCTTCGGTAGGAAGCACATTGCTTACTATGACATAGGATAGATTATTAAGATAAACGTCATCTCCCCAAACAAAAACCGCCTGTCGGGGTGTACCGCTGAATAAAACGGAACACTTTTTTAATTCTTTTTCAGAAAGATAATACATGTCTTTTTTTACATTATGCTCGCCAAAATAACTTGCAAGAAATTGGTGAGAATCAAACTGGAGCAGATCTTCTGCATACGTTAAAGAGGAAGGAATTGCTTTCTGTTTTAAATTGAAACTATACTCTGTAATACTATCCTGTACATGAGTGTTTGCTTTGATAGTTATATTTTCTTTTTGGAAAAGTATTGAAGGTTCCTTTTTTACATCTTTGAGGGTGTCATAAAAATAACCTGATTTTATTAATCGCTGTTCACCTTCCAGGTATTCATTCAGTACCGGGGTATGTAACGTAAAATATTTTGAATCATCCTTATTTATATAAATATCAATACTTCTTTTTGGTCCTATGCTTTTTTTGGATCTGGTCTTTTCAATAAAACAGGCTCTCGTTGTACCGCTATCTGTACTGCTCCAGGAAAGAACAAACCCTTTCCTGTTCATATAATGATCTATGTTTTTTGATGGCGTATACGCCAAATTAATCAGCTCATTAACAGTAAATGACTGGCATTGTACATGGCCGGTAGCAAGATTTTGCAGAATGAGTATAAGCAATATTTTTTTCATGTCTATCTGTTAATAACATTGCTGGGGGATTTTTAAAGGGATTGGGATAGAAAAAGGCAATCTGAGGATGAAGATTATATCAAAACGCTGATACAAAGATAGTCGCCTTTTTTAAAATTTAAAATATAGAGTGATTTATTTCAAATCTCCGGCTTTATTGAATGGAAGACCGGTCACCAATTCACATAAGCAATTATTATTTTTATAATAACAATGCCCTCGACAGTGAAAAAAAGACATACAGTAACTTGTTTTTATTTACATAGATTAGTATTATGGAAAGCATACCCTGTTTACTGTCCACAATTTTTTTTACAGGAAAATGTTTTATGAGCAGATCATTTATTGAAAGTTTGTTTGCTGAAAAACGGAATTATTAGTATTTAGGTATATTTTAGTTTTTAGAAAATTGAACTTTTGTGATAGTGCCTGTAGATATATTGAGTTTACAAAATCATGAAAACGTAATCTAAAAATTATTCATTTGTAAATCAATGTATGAAAAAGATACCATCGATACTGCTTTCAATAACGATCTTTTGCCTGTTAAGCACTCAGCAATTAAAGTCACAATCTGTAATTCATGGAACCATCAAAGATGCCACCGGCAAGCTTTTGCAATTTGCAAATGTGCTGTTATTAAAATCAAATGATTCTTCTTTAGTTAAGGGCATTATTTCCGATGCATCCGGTAAATATTATTTTGAAAATATTAAAAATGGTAAATACTTAGTTACTGCAACCTTTACAGGAATGAACCAGGTTTATACTCCAATCTTTGAAATTACTCCGGATAAAAAAGAGACAGATGCTGGAATACTTTACCTGAAGAATGCAGATGTACAATTAAAAAATGTAACCATAGCTGTTAAAAAACCAATGTTTGAACAAAAGATCGACCGGATGGTGATCAATGTAAAAAACAGTATTACCGATGCAGGAGGAACTGCATTGGATGTATTGGAAAAATCGCCGGGAGTTACTGTGAACAGGCAAAACAACCTGATAGCGATCAACGGAAAAAATGGTGTTGTGGTAATGATCAATGGAAAAATAACTTATATGCCAATGCAGGCATTGGTTCAAATGCTTGCCGGTATGAGTGCAGGTAATATTGATAAAATTGAACTCATTACTACACCTCCTGCAAAATATGATGCAGAAGGAAATGCAGGCTACATCAATATTGTGCTCCTTAATAATCCGGATAAAGGATTGAATGGTTCTTATTTTTTAACTGCGGGTTATGGCCGAAAAGAATTAGGTGCTATGGGCGTAAATTTTAATTATAGAACCGCAAAAATAAATCTGTATGGAAATTATGATTTTAATTATCTCCATTCTCTGCAGGATGGTGACGGCTTTACACAGGTAACCAAATCAGGAAATATAACCGGAATTTCTTCTTTTTCAAACCGAGATGCAGTAAGACAGGTTCATAATATAAGAGTTGGTTTAGATTATCAGGTCGATAGTTCTACGATCATTGGCGCATTGGTGAGCGGGTACAACAATCATTGGGAAATGACAGCGAATAATGGTGCTTCTATCCAGATAAATAACAGACTGGATACTACGATAAGTACAGTTGATCATGAAATAAATCACTGGCAGAACTTAATGGCAAATCTTAATTTTCAACATACATTCAAGACAGGTAAAATTCTTTACCTGGATGCTAATTATATTTATTATAAAGATGATAACCCCAATACATATACGAATGCATATTATAATAGCGCAAATCAATTTTTGTATGATGAGCATTTAAAAAGCGGGAAGATCACTCCTATTAATTTCAAAGTTTTTTCAGGTGACTATACAACGCCACTCGGCAAAAAAGCTACAATGGAAGCAGGCGCAAAAATTTCGTTATCAAAATTTACCAATGATGTAAGTGTAGATAATTTAAAACAAAACGCTTGGGTTACAGATCCGGCCTTTTCTGCAAATTATTTATTGAAAGAAAATATTGCTGCTGCATACACTTCTTTTACCCTGAATTTGAACCCTAAAACAACAATGAAAGTTGGCTTGCGGTATGAGTACACAACTTCTAATTTAGGCACTACGCAAAGGGCCAATATTGTGGACAGAAAATATGGAGAATTTTTTCCAACATTTTATTTATCGCAAAAAATTGATGATAATAACAGTATCAATGTATCGTACAGCAGGCGAATAACACGCCCTACCTTTAACGACCTTGCACCCTTTACTATTTTCTTTGATCCGAAAACATTCTTTACAGGCAATCCTTCATTGCAGCCAGCTATTGCCAATTTAGTTCAGGCAAGCTATGTACATAAAAATTTTATTTTCTCATTGAGCTATACGCATGAAAATAATACTATTGAAGGTTTTCAAACGCAGCGGATAGATACTGTAAATAATTTGTTGTACCTCTCTGCAAAAAATTTTACTTATGAGCAGTATGTAACAGCCAGCTTTTCATTGCCCTTTACTGTTACAAAATGGTGGAGCATGCAAAACAATATTAATGTAGATTGGCGCCAGGTAAACACTACCTATAATAATGCTGTTATTCAATTGCAAATTTTTGATTACAACTTCAATACAACACAACGTTTTTCTTTGCCAAAAGATTTCTCCTTTGAGCTAACTGCTTTTTATACTTCAGCAGGTTTTTTTGGCACGTCAGAATTTAAACCCATTTACCAGTTAGATGCAGGCCTGCAAAAAAAGTTCAGTAATAAAAAAGATATTTTACGTTTTGCAGCAAGTGATATGTTTAACTCCGGTGGCAATTTTAGATATATTGATAATTTACCAATAGCGGGCACTGTAATAAGAGGAAGTTTCAATTTTGGAATGGTTGCTTATAAACTCACCTATACCCACAACTTTGGTAATAATATTTTGAAAGGAAAGAGAGAACGGTCAACAGGGGCTGAAGATGAATTAAAGAGGGTACATAATTAATAAATTTCCTTCGGATTTTTCACCGGGAATTAACTATGTGTAAGCTTGCCATCGGATTGATATTTTTTCAAGAAAAGATTACAGGATATATTTGTTGGGTAATTAAATTATTGCATAAAAGAAAACAATGATAAATTTAGTTCTTTATATGTAGTGTAGTTTTCACAGAAAAAACATTATGGCACTTTTAATCAAAACGGAGAAGCTGAATTTCCATACTCAAAAGATAATGTATTTGAAGCAATATACAGGGCTGTACCTATTATTTCAGGAATGAAAGTAGTTACGGCTGATAAACTTACAAGCAGAATTACTGTAAAGGCAAATATTACTTTATGGAGCTTTGGAGAAGCAATTCTTATCCAATTATCATCACCTGCAGATGGTAATACTAAAGTGCAAATAACCTCAGGATCGAAATTTGGAGTACTAACAGATTTGTTTGCTATGGGTAAAAACCGGAAAAATGTAGAACGCATTTTATCAGGCACTTCAGCAATTCTTTCACAGGTTTCACCCTCTGCAAGTCATTCTTCTTCTAAAAATTCTGTAGCAGATGAGATTCAGAAATTAAAAAAACTTTTTGATGACGGCGTATTAACGAAGGAAGAATTTTTGCAGCAAAAAACAAGATTATTAAATTAGAGATCAATTTATTTAAGGGAATCTCTAATAACAGTAAGTTTAAACTTTCCAAAAGTTTAAATTAAGCATTGGCGTTAGTTTATAATTACCAACTTTTGGAAAGTTCAGTAATTAGAGATGCTCTTAATTTATATTCCCTTAATTCGGCGTATCAGTAACACAAGGGCCAGGCTTATTATTAACATGATTTGCCAAAGTATATCGCAAGGTTATCGCGGGTATTACTAACTTAAAAAAAAATTGCATATTTACATTTATTATCAACCTGTACAGTGGAATGAATTAATTCATTGATAAAATTTCCGGTATGATATTTTCAAGGCTGTTCAAAATCTTTTTCTGTTGTTTTTTTACATTATACTTAGTAACCGCACAGGCACAAAAAAATACCAGTAGAATGATTTCGATCATGCAGGGATTGTAGATGCGCCTTATGCAAAATCTGCACCCGAACTGGAAATCTCTTCTATTCGTGACCGGTTATACCGGGGATTTTGTGTAAAAGATAATAAGGACTTTTCAAAAACTTTTCAATTGTTCAATCAACTTAAAGATGATTTTTATAAAGTATATACAAACTGTTCATTGCTGAGTGGCAAATATTTAAAAACAACTATCAAATTCCTGAATGATTTCTACAAGGTCATAAACGATAATAAAATGATAGACACTGAATTTGGAAATCCATGCCGTACAGATGTACGAATAGAAATAAAAGGATTGAAGGAATGATAGATTATCTCCCCGGTCTGATATCGCAGTAATAAAGCTTAGCTTTTAACAGGGCTTCTTGTGCAGAAACTTCCCCAATCTTTAGTATACGCTGCCGGATTAGTTTTATTGCTGTTATTTCTTTTTGAATATATTGTTTCATTTGCTTTTATTTGATGAACTTAGAAGCCGGTTAAAATAGTAAGCTGGAATTTATAATGAAACAACAGGTAAAAATTTTAAGTATTTTTTTGTTATTTACTTTTAATTTTTCCTGTAAAATATTTGGACAGTTATGCCAGGGCAGTCTCGGCGACCCGGTAGTGAATATTACATTTGGCTCCGGAGCTAATCCCGGTGCGCCATTAAGCGGGTCTACTAATTATAATTATTTAGCTGCTGATTGTCCTAACGATGGGAGTTATACCATTGCTAATTCTACGAATAACTGCTTTGGCTTTACATGGCATAGTGTACCGGAAGATCATACGCCAGGTGATTTAAACGGATATATGATGATTGTAAATGCATCCTATAACCCGGGTGATTTTTTTGTAAAAACTGTAGATGGCCTTTGCCCGAATACTACTTACGAGTTCGCCGCATGGATTTTAAATGTTCTAAAACAAAGTTCATGTGGTGGTGCAGGAATTAAACCTAATATTACTTTTACCATTGAAACAGCCGCAGGTACTGTATTGCAATCTTATAAAACAGGTGATATTGCTGCGGGAAGTTTTCCTGAATGGAAACAGTATGGCTTCTTTTTTTCAACAACTGTAGGAATAAATTCTGTTGTATTAAGAATGACCAATAACGCTCCCGGCGGGTGTGGAAACGATCTCTTATTAGATGATATTACTTTTCGGGCTTGCGGCCCTTTAGTCACTGCAAGTAACAGCGGATCTCCGAACTCGATTGATATATGTACAGGCGATAATACAATTTTTACTTTGCAGGCAAATGTTTCTTCAGGCTACACTGATCCCGTTTACCAATGGCAGGTTAGTACAAACAATGGTGCTTCCTGGGTAAATATTGCAGGGGCTATCAATACAACATATGTGCGCACACCCGAAACAACTCCGGGAACTTACCTGTACAGGTTTGCAGTATCTGAGCGAAGTAATATGAATATTTCTTCATGCTCAATATTATCCAATGTTATTACAATAAGTGTAAATAAATTTCCGGTGGTTGCTGCATCTAATCAAGGTAATTGTACAGGTGATACATTATTTTTAAATTCCAATGACGGAATATTATTTTCATGGACAGGGCCGATGAATTTTACAAGCACTGTTCAATCTCCTTTTATTGCTAAAGCTGTGCCCGGTAACAACGGCACATATTATGTAAAAGTTACTTCTGCCAAAGGTTGTGTCAGCACCGATTCAACCATAGCCAGAATAAGTACCAGGCCTGATGTAGATGCGGGCATTGATATAGAGATATGTGAGGGGATGAGTGTTCAACTAAATAGTACAGGAAATAATATAACAGTTTACCAATGGAGTCCTGCAACAGAACTTTCCAATGCAAATATTTCAAACCCAACAGCATTTCCAAAGCAAACCACTTTATATATTCTAACAGTTGCCAATAATCAATGTAAATCGTCAGACTCAGTAAGGATAGTGGTAAATAAAAAACCAAAGGCAGATGCAGGGCCTGATAAAGTTATTCTTGAAGGACAGTCGGTAGTTTTAAATGGCATTGCTTATGGAACTGATGTTACTTATATATGGACTCCGCCTGATTATATGACAACCCCCGGTACAATTACTCCTTCAGTAAAGCCGCCGGTTGACCAGGTTTATACATTACATGTTACCTCAAATAAAGGGTGCGGAACTGTAACAGACGATGTAGCGGTAAAAGTTTTTAAAAAATTATTTATTCCAAATGCTTTCACCCCTAACAACGATGGTATAAATGATACATGGAATATTGAAACATTGCAGGCTTATCCTAACGCAAATGTTAAGGTGTTCAACAGGTTTGGTGAAATGGTTTTTGATAATCATGGAA
>JAYVEA010000330.1:0-2589 GCA_043749085.1 Chitinophagales bacterium | reverse complement strand
TATTAACAGGGCCACTTGAATCAACTAACGAACCTTATGCAATTGCTAAAATCGCGGGTATAAAATTGTGTGATGCTTACAGAGCACAATATGGATGTAATTTTATCTCTGCAATGCCCACGAACTTATATGGGCGCAATGATAATTATCATCCTGAAACCAGCCATGTTTTGCCTGCATTACTTAGAAAAATAATTATTGCAAAAAAGAATAATGATCCATCCGTAACAATATGGGGAACCGGATGCCCGAGGCGTGAATTTTTATATGTAGATGATCTGGCTGACGCCTGTTTCTACCTTATGCAAAATTACAATGAGCCTGGATTCGTAAACATAGGAATAGGGAAAGACCTGACTATTATGGAATTGGCAAATCTTATAAAATATATTGTTGGATACAAAGGAAATATTGAAACTGATACAACTAAGCCCGATGGTACGCCCCGAAAATTACTAGACGTTTCAAAGTTAAAAGCATTGGGATGGCAGGCAACTGTAACTTTGGAACAAGGTATTAAAATGGTTTATGAAGAAATAAAAAATAATAACTGGGAATAATCCTCATGTTTAGTTTATTTAAAAAAGAAAAGAAGGATTCTGGCCCTGCAGAATCATTTCCCGTTACTACAGATATTCATTCACATATTTTAGCAGGAATAGATGACGGTTCGCCTGATATAGCAACCTCATTAAAGTTAGTGAAAGGATTATTTGATCTTGGTTATCGACGGCTTGTAGCAACACCACATGTTATTGGCGACTTTTATCGTAATAATCCAATCATAATAAACAGGGAATTAGAAAGATTAAAAAGTGCATGCAATGAAGCGGGAATTAATATTGAATTATCTGCTGCTGCTGAATATATGCTTGATGATTATTTTTTACAAATATTAAAACAGGAAGATCAGGTTTTACCTGTTTATCAAAATTTTATTTTAACGGAATTGCCTTACACGGTAATGCCAATGAATGTAAATGAAATTGTTTTTGAAATAATTACTGCCGGCTATAAACCAATCCTGGCCCATCCTGAAAGATATTTTTATTACCATAAGGATTTTGATGAGTTCTTCAGGCTGAAAGAATTAGGCTTTTTGTTACAGGTAAATTTATTATCCGTTACCGGTTATTATGGTGCGCCGGTTGCCAAAGCTGCAAAATTTATTTTTGAGAACGAGCTTGCAGATTTTGTGGGTACCGATATGCATCATGTCCGCCATCTTGAAACACTTAGCAGCAAAGAAAGTAATGCTGTTTTAAATAAATACCTTAGAGGTAAATCTTATAATAACTTTTAAAAAAATAAATAGTAAGAAGTTGTAATGTAGTCCCGAATTACCGGGACTTTTTAATTTCTATTTTTTTGGTACTGCATGATTAGTGCTTCTTAAAACATCATGTAAAATAATCGCTAATTTTTCAGGATCATCCAGTGCCCAGAAGTGCATAAAAAATAACCTGGGCTGCTCAAATAACATATGGCTGTGCAATGCAGTCACAACAATATTTCCTCTCGTTAATATTTTTTGTACAGTGTTTACTTCGCTGGGTAATAATACAAAATCTCCGGTCACGGCAGCCTTGTTACCAATTTTTTGAAAATTAATTACGCTGTTCACTCCAAAATTTTCAGGTATCTCCACACCCGCATCCTTTATTCTTTCATTTCGGGGTATACTGAATTTTAAAATACTTCCTTCTCTTTTGCCTTTATAACCTAATGTGTCTTCAGTTCGTCCCCAATCCATATTTTGAGAAGTATCAGAATAGTTGGCCTTAAGAGGAGTAGCTGTAACTGATAATACTTCTTTTAAACTGCCGAACAATTCCATCGGGTTGCCCATAGACATCACATGCAGGTACATGATTTTTGGTTTCTCTCCAAGAAGATGATTGTGTATGGCGGATATATCAATTCCCTTTTCATCAAGTTTTTTTAAAACATTTTTAAATTCGGATTCCAATAAAACAACATCACCCATAAGCATTCCGGAACTTCCTGCTGAATCCTGCGGCATAAATGCAAACCATGTGGTGAATGCGAACCGGGAATCTATTTTTACTCCATCAAGCATAACATTTATATCCTGCCTGGGGAAAGAAAATTTATAAAAACCATTTTCCTTTGATGGCATTTTGCCGAAGATATTTTCAATTCCTGCTGGCAACATTTCTGTTTTTTTAAAATTACTTTTTGTACCTGTTTCTAATTCAGGTAATAATTTTTTTAATGATGGCTTCGAAGATTGTGTGGTTTCGGAAGATGGTTGATCTGAATTGCAGGAAAAAATCAAACCTAAAAGGATTATAAAATAAATCTTTTTTAGCATGAGAAAATATTTTAGGATGAATCAAAATTAAATTTAAACTTCTTTTATCATTTAAAATGATAAGGCACGATATTCTGTAAATTTGCAGTAATGAAGCATCTGTCGGCCCTTAATAAATACTTCTGGAAGTATAAATGGCTTTTTTTGCTGGGAATAGTTTTCATTATTCTTTCTAACTATTTCCGCATTCTTTCTCCGCAGGTAACTAAATATGTACTTAATACGGTAGAGCAGTCATTAAAAAAAGACAATAA
>JAYVEA010000329.1:0-2590 GCA_043749085.1 Chitinophagales bacterium | reverse complement strand
CCTGTTTGGAAATATCCATTAAAGCAAATTCACGTAACCCTGGTGTATCAATAACTTTACCTCCAAACGGCAGATCAAACATTTCTGCAAAGGTTGTTGTATGAAGCCCCTTGCCACTCCAGCCGCTAACATCCTGTGTCTTTAATTTCAACTCAGGAAAAACAATATTTATAAAAGAAGATTTACCAACTCCTGAATGACCGGATAGTAATGTGACTTTATCTTTTAATAAAAGTTTTACTTCTTCTACACCAATGTTTTTTTCTATACTCATTGCCATCACTTTGTAACCGATGGCTTCATAAATACTTTTTAATTCGTCAAACTTTTCTTCTTCTTTTTTCTTATACAGATCAGCTTTATTAAAAACAATTATGGATGGTATATGATATGCTTCAGATGTAACAAGAAAGCGATCGATGAATCCCTGTGAAGTTTTGGGATCTTTTAAAGTTGCAAATAAAAGAGACTGATCGAGATTGGAAGCAATAATATGATGCTGGTGTTTATTATGAGGAGATTGGCGGGTGATATAATTTTTTCTGTCAATAATTTTATTAATCACCACAGAGCCTTCAGCTTCATTTTCCATTTCAATTTCAACATGATCTCCGACAGCAATAGGATTGGTAGAAGTTATATCATCAATTTTAAATTTTCCTTTTATGCGTGCATTGAAAGTTTTGCCATCATCACTTTTTACTACATACCAACTGCCGGTAGATTTATAAACCAGTGCATTCATTAGTGCAAGTTATTGAATGATACTTGAGGTAAATTGTATAAATATTAAAAGCCACCG
Source organism: Chitinophagales bacterium (assembly GCA_043749085.1). Taxonomy (GTDB): domain Bacteria; phylum Bacteroidota; class Bacteroidia; order Chitinophagales; family Chitinophagaceae; genus Ginsengibacter. Next base: position 1,788 of record JAYVEA010000329.1, on the reverse strand, counting down.
CAGAGAAAAGAGAAGCAGAGTTTACGCAGAGTTCCTCAGCGAATCTTAATTAACTCTTTTCTCTGCGGTAGAAATTTTATTAAGGAAATTTCCTAAACACTGTGAATCGCAAAAGTACTTCCAGGAAAAGAAATAATAAAGCAGCAAAAACAAAGGGATAAAATTTTTCAGCGAAGCGGCGGAAATTGGTTATCTGCACTTTAGATTTTTCCAGCTTATCAATTTCATTATAAATATTTTTAAGACTTTGGTTATCCTTTGCCCTGAAATATCTGCCACCTGTTTCATTCGCAATATTTGTTAATAGCTTTTCATCAATAGCCACCTTTTCATTTTGCATAACTATCCCCATGGGTGTACTTACAGGAGTTGGGGCATAGCCATCTGTTCCCACACCAATAGTATATACTTTTACATTAAATCGTTTTGCAATTTCCTTTGCAGTAGCAGGGTCAATCAATCCGCCATTATTTATACCATCGGTTAACAAGATAACCACTTTACTTTTTGCAGTGCTTGTCCTTAAACGATCCACACTGGTAGCAAGCCCCGAACCAATTGCAGTGCCATCTTCCAGCAATCCATTTCTTATCTGTTCAATTTGTGATTTCAACACTCCATGATCTGTTGTTAACGGGCATTGCGTAAAACTTTCTCCTGAAAAAATAACAATACCTATCCTGTCGGTCATTCGCTGATCAACAAAATTTTCTGCAACTTTTTTTGCAGCCTCCATCCTGTTAGGTCTAAAATCCTGTGCTGTCATACTGCCGCTAACATCAATACATAAAATAATATCTACACCTTCGCCTTCTGTAAGCTGCTCATCATTTCTTGTTTGAGGACGTGCAAGTGCAAAAATTATACAGATCAAAGCAAGTAAACGAAGAACAAATGGAGTGTTGTGAAAAACATTTTTCCATGAAGAAATATTTTGTAAACCCATTACTGATGAAACATTAATAGCTGCCTGCTGACTGCGACCTTTCAATATTTTCCATACTATCAATACAGGTATTAATATCAGCAGGTAAAAAAATTGCGGCTGCCCAAAAGCTATATTTTGAAAATAGTCAAATATCAATGTGTACCAGGATTTTCATCTGTGAAAATTAATTTATCAATCTGTTCTATCACCTTTTTTGTATTGAGTAAGGCTGATTCACTTTCTTCTTTATGCGGATAAAATTTGGCAAACTTAACTGCGTCTGCCATTCTTAAAGAACCTGCGATTAAAGATGTATCTGCTTTTGACAGCAACGTATCATTTAATAATAATAAAATATCAGAAGAAGTAAGCGTAAGCATATTCTGTTGAAGTCTCCTTGAGAGATACCTCTTAAAAATATCAGTCAGTCTTACATGAAATGGTTTTATTTCTCCTTTGTATAATAACTGATCTTTTTGTAATTGTTCAATTGATTGCATTGCTTCTCCAAATGGTGATAGTTTAGCATTAAAAAGAGGTACAGGTTTCTTCCGGCTTCTAAAATATTTTATAAGATAAATAATGCCGACAATCAATAAAATAAGAAGCGCTGCGCCTCCTGCCCATAACAACCAGGGAATTTCATCCTTTACTTCTATAATTGTTTTAATGTCATGGAAAGTTTTAGTGCTGTCAAGCGGAGAAAAAGAAACGTTTATCCGGATAGAATCTGTAAATAAATTTATTGTACTGTCATTAGATAAAGAACCAAAATTTACCGGCAGAGAAGGAATTGTATTGATGCCCGAATCAAAGCTGGTAAGTGTAAGCGTTTGCCTGAAGGTAGTAATCCCTTTTTT
>JAYVEA010000328.1:0-8708 GCA_043749085.1 Chitinophagales bacterium | reverse complement strand
TTTTCAGATTATTTTATGATACAGTAAAAGGCGGAGACTACCGTTCAAGAGAAGCAAATGTTTATCGCCTTGCAGAAGTAAGTGCTGCAATAATTGATCAATGTGTTGCACAGGGTGTCCCTTTTGCAAGAGAGTATGGAGGATTATTGAGCAACCGTTCCTTTGGCGGAACTCAGGTGCAGCGTACATTCTATGCTGCAGGTCAAACAGGCCAACAATTATTATTAGGCGCATACAGTGCATTGGAAAGACAGGTTGCTCTTGGAAATGTAAAAATGTATAGCCGCCACGAGATGCTTGATGTGGTTACCATTGAAGGAAAAGCAAGAGGGGTCATTGCAAGAAATTTAATTACCGGAGAACTGGAAAGACACTTCGGACATGCAGTATTGTTATGTTCAGGAGGGTATGGAAATGTTTTTTATTTAAGCACCAATGCAATGGGCAGCAATGTTACCGCAGCATGGAAGGCTCATAAAAAAGGAGCGTATTTTGGAAATCCATGTTTTACGCAGATACATCCTACATGTATCCCGGTAAGTGGGGAGTATCAAAGTAAACTTACATTGATGAGTGAAAGCCTGCGCAATGATGGAAGAATCTGGGTGCCAAAAATGAAAGGTGATAATCGAAAGCCAACTGATATTCCCGAAGAGGAAAGAGATTATTATTTGGAGAGAAGATATCCTGCATTCGGCAATCTCGTTCCAAGAGATGTTGCTTCACGGGCTGCAAAAGAAAGATGTGATGAAGGTTACGGTGTTGGAACTACTAAGCTTGCAGTCTATCTTGATTTTGCTGATGCAATAAAAAGATATGGATTGATCGAACTTGGAAAACATGGTATAGCAAATGCAGATGAAGCAACAATTATTAAATTAGGAAGAGAAGTTGTGGAGGAAAAATATGGCAACCTGTTCGAAATGTATGAGAAAATAACAGGAGAGAATCCATACGAAATTCCGATGAGAATTTATCCCGCTGTTCACTATACTATGGGTGGCTTATGGGTTGATTATGAACTTATGACAACTGTTCCCGGTTTATATGCTTTAGGCGAAGCAAACTTCAGTGATCATGGTGCAAACAGGCTTGGCGCATCTGCATTAATGCAGGGTTTAGCTGATGGATATTTTGTTATTCCATACACTTTAGGAAATTATTTGGCTGATGAAATAAGAACATCATCCATCCCTGTTTCACATCCTGCATTTGAACAAACAGAGAATGAAGTAAGACAAAGAATAGAAAAATTAATGAGCATTAAAGGGACTGAATCAGTAGAAAGTTTTCATAAACGGCTTGGAAAAATTATGTGGGATAAATGCGGAATGGCTCGCAACGAAGAAGGATTAAAAGTTGCCATTGAAGAAATAAGATTATTAAAAAATGAATTCTGGAGTAACGTAAGAATTCCCGGGGAAATAAATGAAATGAATTTTGAACTGGACAAAGCTGGTCGTGTTGCAGACTTTATTGAATTAGGAGAATTAATGTGTATGGATGCATTAAATCGTAAAGAAAGTTGTGGCGGGCATTTTAGAGAAGAGATGCAAACAGAAGAAGGCGAAGCAAAACGTGATGATTCAAATTACAGTTATGTGGCTGCATGGGAATACAATCAAAAAGGGGAAGAGGAAATGCATAAAGAGAAATTACATTTTGATGTAGTGCATCCAAGTCAAAGGAGTTATAAATAAATGGTGAATTGTTAAACTGTTTAATTGTTTAATTGTAGGTGGAAATCAATAAAAAATATCTTATTCTAAATGATATTGAAGCTTACAAGCTTTCATTTCATCTAAGCAATTATGTTTGGAATGTAGTGCTCGGGTGGAATTATTTTGCCCAAAAAACTATTGGTGCCCAGTTTGTAGATGCAGTAGATTCTATTTCTGCAAATATTGCAGAAGGGTTTGGTCGACATTTTAAAAAAGATAAAGTAAGATTTTATCAATATAGCAGAGGTTCAGTAAAAGAATGTTTTGATTGGAATGAAAAATCTAAAGTCAGAAAGTTAATAAATATAGAAGAATATACTCACATTTTTAGAGAATTGGATAAACTCCCTAAAGCTATCAACTCATTAATTAAATACACCAGAGATAAATTAATAGTTTAAAAACAATTAAACAATAAAACGATTAAGCCATTAATATGGAACATTACAGCATGAATCTTAAATTAAAAGTATGGAGACAAAAGAACGCTTCCTCCAAAGGGAATTTTGAAACTTTTGAAGTAAGTAATATTTCTTCTGAAATGTCTTTTTTAGAAATGTTTGATGTACTGAATGAAAGATTAGTGAATGAGGGGAAAGATCCGGTTGCATTTGATCATGATTGCAGGGAAGGAATTTGTGGATCATGCAGCATGTATGTAAATGGTAAAGCGCATGGCCCGTGGGAGAAAAATACTGTTTGCCAGTTACACATGAGGGCTTTTAAAAATGGAAATACAATTGTTGTTGAGCCATGGCGTTCTGTTGCATTCCCTGTTATAAAAGATCTGGTTGTAGACAGAAGCGCATTTGACAGAATCATCCAGGCCGGGGGCTATGTATCAGTAAATACAGGTAATGCAGTTGATGCCAATGCGCTTCCTATAGAAAAACAAAAAGCCGATGAATCATTTTTTGCTGCATCCTGCATTGGTTGCGGAGCATGTGTTGCAGCATGTCCTAATGGTGCAGCCATGTTATTTGTAAGTGCCAAGGTTTCCCAGCTTGCATTACTGCCACAAGGAGTTCCTGAAAGAAAAACGAGAGTTTTAAATATGGTTACACAAATGGATAAAGAAGGTTTTGGCAACTGCACTAATATTTATGAATGTGAAGCTGTATGTCCTAAAGGAATTTCTGTATCAAACATTGCAAGGATGAACAGGGAATATTTTGGTGCAGGAACTACTGCTGAAGAATAGTTATTCGCTGCACAATAAATGCTAATTTTAAGCATTAGTATTAAAAAAGATTGAAGCCCCCAAGGATATATTTTATTCTTCTATTATTAATTATTGGTCAAGGCATTTTTGCCCAGGATCCTTCATCGCTTTCTAATCTTCGCAAGAAATATATTTCAACAGCACAAAGCATTCTTCATTTTGATAGTTTAAGCATAGTACCAAATACATTTACCATAAAGGATATTCCTTCCAATATGTACGAGGTGGATTATGTAAATGCCATATTAAAATGGAATATAAAATCTTCTGTAGAAACTGTTTTGATTACATACCGTGTGTTTCCTTATAAACTAAATGCAGTAACAAAAAAATTTAATTATGATAGTGTCCGTTATAATTTTCTAATTGAGCCCTCCGTTTTTAATAATAAGAAAGCCGATAAACTTTTTGATTATGGAAGTATAAACATGACAGGCAGCATTGGCCGCGGAATTTCTTTTGGCAATAGCCAGGATGCGGTTGTTAACTCAAGCTTAAACTTGCAGTTGAATGGATTTATTGGTGATAGTCTTGAATTAACTGCAGCCATCAGCGATAATAACCTTCCCATTCAACCCGAAGGCAATACGCAAAATATCCAGGATTTCGACAGGGTATTTATGCAGATAAAAAAGAAGGGATGGCAGGCAAATTTTGGAGATATTGATATCAGGCAAAGTAAAAATTACTTTCTTAATTTTTATAAAAGATTACAGGGAGTTTCCTTTTTAACTGATAATAAAATCGGCAAAGAAACATATAACTCAGCGCTTATAAGTGGCGCAATTGCAAAAGGGAAATTTACCCACAATATAATTATACCATTAGAGGGAAACCAAGGTCCTTACAAGTTATACGGCCCTAACAATGAATTATATTTTACGGTTCTGGCAAGTACCGAACGTGTTTTTCTGGATGGGGAACTTTTAAGAAGAGGAGAGGATGAAGATTACATAATTAATTATAATACTGCAGAACTTACATTTACTTCCAGGCGTTTAATAACAAAGGATAGCAGGATACAGGTAGAGTTTGAATTCGGTGACAGGAATTATCTTAATTCCATGGTTTATGCCAATGATGAGATCAACGTAAGCAATAAACTAAAGTTTAGTATTGGTGCTTATTCAAATGTTGATGCAAAAAATTCATCGATCAATCAAACGCTCGATGCCAGGCAAAAACAGTTTTTGTCAACGCTTGGAGACCAACTTGATAGTGCACGTTATCAAAATGCGCAAAGAGATACTTTTTCAGTAAGTAAAATCTTATATAAAAAAGTTGATACAGTTTTTAATGGAAGGCATGATTCAATTTATGTTTATTCAACTTTTAAAACAGATGTTTTATACAATCTCTCTTTTTTAAATGTTGGGCAGGGAAAAGGGAATTATACTATTATTGAAGGTAATGCCAACGGAAGAGTTTTTAAATGGGTGCAGCCGGGTATAAATAATATACCACAAGGACAATGGGAACCTGTTATACTTTTAATCACTCCAAAAAAGCACCAGTTGATAAGTGGAGTTGCCGAATATTTTATTTCACCAAAATCATCGATAAAAACAGAATTAGCCTTGAGCAATTATGATGTGAATACTTTCTCGGCAAAAGATAAAGGAAACGATAAAGGTGTTGCTGCTAAGTTTCAATTTGTAAATGAGAATAAAGTTTTTAGATCCATACAGTCAGGATTGAATTTACAGACACGGTTGGGTTATGAGTTTGTGCAGGATAAATTTAAACCGCTTGAAAGATTACGAAGCATTGAATTCAATCGTGACTGGAGCCTGCCTTTTGATGCGCCACCGGCCACAGAACATTTGCTGGAAGCCTCTTTCCAATTGATAGATAATAACAGTAACAGGATAAAATATGATATAACAAATTATAAACGCAGTGATAATTATAATGGATTACGCCATTCATTTGTTCATTATATGATGCTAAATGGATGGAAGATATCTGACCAGCTAAACATTACGAACATAAACAGCAATATCCAAAAGGGTGCATTTATTCGCCCTGCTATTGATGTATCAAAACAATTTAAGAAGCTTAATAAGCTTCAACTGGGTTTTAATTATTCTTCTGAATATAATAAACTCACCAATAAAACTTTTGATACACTTACTCCGTTAAGCTTTGCATTTAATATTTGGCAGGTTTATATAAAATCAGATGATACAAAACCTAACCGGTGGGGTGTTACATATTATACAAGAACAAATAAACTTCCGTTTAAAAAACAGTTGATAAATTCTGATAAAAGCAATAACATTAGTTTATTTTCCGAGCTATTAAAAAATGACAGGCATCAATTTAAAGCCAATATTACTTACCGCGAATTAAACGTTTTAAATACTTTTCTTACCAATTTAAAAAGCGATAAAAGTATTTTGGGCAGGCTGGAATATGCAGTTAATGAATGGAAAGGTTTTTTAACCGGAAGTTTTTTATACGAGGTGGGTGCAGGGCAGGAGCAGAAACGGGAATACACTTATATTGAAGTTCCTGCAGGGCAGGGAGATTATACCTGGAATGATTATAACAACAATGGCATTCCTGAATTGAACGAATTTGAAATTGCCATTTACCAGGATCAAAGAAAATACATTCGTGTTTTTACGCCAACCAATCAATATGTAAAAGCAAACTATGTGCAGTTCAATTATAGTGTTGATATAAATCCGAAAGTAATTATCAATTCTTCGTCAGCAAAAGGTTTTAAAAAATTTATTGGAAGAATAAATACCAATTCAGCTTTGCAAATAAGTAAGAAAGATATATCCGGTGGTACATTTCAATTTAATCCTTTTGGAAAAAGAAATAACGATACTTCACTGATCTCTTTAAATTCATTTTTATCAAATACATTTTATTTCAACAGGACAAATGTTAAGTGGGGCATGGACTTTACACATCGCATAAGCAATACCAAAGCTTTACTTACCTATGGTTTTGAAAGTAGAAAATTGAGAGATGTTTCTTTAAAAGGCAGATGGAACTTTAATAAATCAATTACTGCATCACTTACAAACCGGTTTATAAAGAACCAGCTCACAACTCCAAAATTTGCTAACCGGAATTATCTGATTGATGAAACTTCTATTGAACCATCTGTGAGTTACATCTACGGAAGCAGGCTGAGAGCCAGTTTGATCTATAACTATGATGATAAACAAAATACAATAGGCAATAATGAACAGGCAAAAAGTAATGGACTAACCACTGAGGTCAAGTATAATGTTCTTTCGAGTGGAACTCTTAATGGTAAGTTCACGCTTAGTAATATTTCATTTTCAGGAGGCACACCCAACACAACAGTAGGTTATATAATTTTAGATGGTTTATTGCCGGGAAAAAATTATTTATGGAGTATTCAATTCACCAAACGACTTGCAGGAAATATTGAAATGAATCTTGAGTATGAAGGACGTAAACCGGGTGGCACAAGAACAATACATTCAGGCAGAGCCTCTTTGAGAGCGTTGTTCTAACTTGTGAAAAGTGAGACCTGAGTGTTCAAAGTGGTTTCACGTTTGACGTTTCACGTTTGGCGATTTTTAAAACTAAGTTTCAACAAGTAACCTATCCAAACAATCCACCTTTTTTAAAATTACGAACTCCTTCACCTATCTTAAATCCATTATGGTAAACTTCTATTTTATAATTGCCCGTTTGAAATTCACTGTTCTGTTTCCATTCAACTGTAACAGTTTGCCTTTCTCCCTGGTTATAATTTACCTGTACTTTTTTTGTAAATATTTTTTCTACACCATCACGTGTTACAAATTTGCCGGAGCCTAAAGCTTCAACAGCTACAGGTGTTCCATCAGGTGCAGTAATGCATACAAACACATCTTTCGAACCACTTGGAGCTATCCTGTTTTCCAGATCAAAGGTTATTCTTAATTTATCTACCCTCTTTGCAGTGGTTGTTTCTTTTTCTTTATTGCCTCTTTCTTTTAAACCAATAATATTAAAATTAAACGCCTGCAAAGTAGAACCTACATCAATTACGTCCTCCTTATGTTTGATTACCGTTTTTGCAGAATCATAGTTCTTTGTTACAATATCTCTTTCTTCAGTTACTGCCCGCTTCTCTTCCGTTAGTTTTACTTTTTCTTCCTTCAGTTTTTCAATCTCTGCGGTATAAGTATCTATGTTACTTTTTAATTGATTGATCATTGCCCTTGCATCAGCCAATTGTGCAGCAGTTGCATTTTTATTATTTAAAACATTTTGAATTTTTACTTTCAGATCCTGAATATCTTTATCTTTTGTTTTAATAAGGCTGTCAGCCTTTGCATTAGTTGTTTTAAGCATATCCAAACGCATGGTAGCATCATTCAATTCTCTTTGTATCTCATTTTTAGATGAATCACTTGTAGTTATTTGTGTTGTTAGCTCGCTGGTTTTTTGATTGGTTTTATTTTTATCCCATATTATATAACCCCATGTAGCAAGCAATGCAACTAAAAGGCCTCCGGTTAAAATGGTACGGTAATCATTCTTTTTAGGAGTTGGTTTTTGTTCAGGTTCAGTACCGGAAGGAAAATTTTCAAAACTCATATTAGATTATTTAGTGGGTGATAAATAACTTATTATTAAGCAAGTTAGGTATTTCAAAAATTAAGTTGGCAAAACTCATTAATTTTTATGATCCACCAATTTGCAAAACTAAAACATAAAGTTAAAATAATCGAAGCAGGAAGTAATATATCTTTGAAAAATGAGCGCTGAAAAAATAATAAATGATTGGGAAAAAAATATTTTTAAACCATTTTATTGGCTGGAAGGAGAGGAGGAATTTTATATTGATACCGTAATGGATCATGCTGAGCATAACATTCTGCCCGAAGCAGATGCTGCGTTTAACCTGAGCGTATTTTATGGCAAAGATGCTAACTGGACCGAGGTTGTAAATGCCTGCAGCCGCTACCCGATGTTTGCACAAAGGCAGGTAGTTCTTTTAAAGGAAGCGCAACAAATGAAAGAACTTGATAAGCTGGAAAATTATATAACCAACCCTCTTTCATCAACGGTTCTTGTAGTTTCTTATAAAGGCAAAACAATTGATGGCAGAAGCAAGTTAGCCAAGGTATTAAAACAGAAGGGTGAAGTTTTAACTACCAAAAAATTATATGATAATCAATTGCCGGGATGGGCGAATGATTTTATTCAATCCAAAGGATATACTATTACACCAAGGGCATTAAACTTGCTGGCTGATCATATTGGAAATGACCTAAGCCGCATTGCCAATGAGTTTGAAAAGGTATCAATGAACCTTGGTGATAGAAAAAATATTACTGAAGATGACATTGAAAAATATGTTGGCATAAGTAAAGAATATAATGTTTTTGAATTGCAGGAAGCCTTAAGTAATAAAGATCTGGCTAAAGCAATTACTATCATCCAGTATTTTGAAGGGAACCCCAAAGCTGCACCAATACAGATGTTGTTACCGGCTTTATACAATCATTTTAGTAAGGTGCTTATGGTTTTTCAAATGCCGGATAAAACAGAGAAGGCATCGCGTCCAATGTTTTACAATAATCCTTATGCTGCGAGGCAGGCATTGGAAACCAGTTTAAATTATTCTTATTCAGGTGTAGAACAAACGCTTATGTTATTACATGAATACAATTTAAAAAGCGTGGGGGTTAACAGCATTGGCATTCCTGATGCCTCACTGATGAAAGAGCTTGCAGTTAAAATAATTAATCATACTTAGCTGTCTGAACCATGATTTATGGGAT
>JAYVEA010000327.1:0-2594 GCA_043749085.1 Chitinophagales bacterium | reverse complement strand
TATCAACCAGCATATTCCCTGTACTGGAACCCATAAATATTTTTACTCCGCAAACTTCTTTTTTTCTTTTATTCATTCGTAAAACTTCATCAGCATTATTATTGCTTACACCCATGTAAAAAGAATAATTTGCCAAAGAAGTTTTAGAGGCGATCGTATATTTTTCTTCCAATAATTTTTCTGTTAATGCATTTGGAATGGTATTTGGCATTTCCATAAAACTGGTAATACCTCCTGCCACCGCGGCTTTGCTTTCTGTATAAATAGTTCCTTTGTGTGTTAATCCCGGCTCTCTAAAATGAACCTGGTCATCAATAACCCCGGGTAATAAATGTTTTCCTTCGCCATTAATTTCTGTTACATTTTCTTTTACATTAATATTCTTCCCTATCTTTTCTATTCGTCCTTTTTGTATAAATACATCCGCAATTGTTGTCGTTCCTTCATTTACTACCGATATATTTTTAAAAAGATATTTTTGCATATCTTGAAATTAAATAAACTACCCATGCAAATTATGAAATGCTTTATTAGACTGGCTGTTTTTCTTTGTCCTGTTTTTGCTTCTGCGCAATCAACCTATATACCCCTTGGTTCAAAGGCCTATGATTTTATAGAGAGGATGGAAATAAAACTGCAGCAAAACAGGAACCTCAATTTTTCTACCGTAAAACCTTACAGCCGTAAAGCAATTGTAAAAGAAGTTGAATATCTTGACAGCACCAGAATGACACCTACTGATTCTGCAATGGGCTTTAATAAATATGGTGACAGATCAGACCTTATTTTAACTCCTGTTGATGAGTATAATTTAAGAAGTCTGCTGATGAATAATATTGAATGGGTGCAAACACCCCGCCCTGAATTTGAAAGTGCGAATCCTTTTTTTAAAAACTTTTATAAAACAAAAGCAAATTTTTTAGAAGTAAATAATAAAGATCTTTTTCTTGTAATAAACCCAATACTTAATTTACAGTTTGGAGCCTCTTCAAGAAGCAATACAATTTATCTTAATACAAGAGGTGTATCTGCAAGAGGTATGATAGCTAATAAGGTTGGCTTTTCTGCCATGATAACTGAGAACCAGGAAAAAGGCCCGGATTTTTTCCAGGTAAGAACAAATCAATTTCGTGCAGTGCCCGGCGTTGGTTTTTACAAGCCTTTCAAAAAAAATGGATATGATTATTTTGATGCAAGAGGCTACATAACTTTTAATGCAGCAAAGTTTATTGACTTCCAGTTTGGCTATGATAAAAATTTTATCGGCAATGGTTACAGGAGTTTATTTTTGAGTGATTATGGTAACAGTTATTTATTTTTTAAGATCAATACACGAATATGGAAATTCAATTACCAAAATATTTTTATGGAATTGATGCCACAGTTTAAAAAGCAAAATGGCGATACTTTGCTTGACAGGAAATATGCCGCCATGCATCACCTTAGCATGGATGTTACCAAATGGCTGAACATTGGTTTATTTGAAGGTGTGATATTTGGACGCAAAAATCATTTTGATTTTCAATATTTAAACCCGGTAATTTTTTACAGGCATATTGAAGGCACTGTAGGGAGTCCTGATAATGCAGTTGCTGGTATTGACTTTAAAGCCAATGTTGCACATACAGCACAGATCTATGGACAACTTTTATTGGATGAATTTGTATTGGCACAGATAAAAAAGAGAACCGGCTATTGGGCAAATAAATATGCTGTGCAACTTGGTTTTAAATATGTAGATGCATTCAATATAAATAATCTTGATGTGCAGCTGGAGACCAATATAGCACGACCTTTTACGTATTCGCACAATGATACTATTGCCAATTATACTCATTACAATCAACCCCTGGCACACCCGCTGGGCGCTAACTTCAGAGAATTTATAGGGATAATAAAATACCAGCCTAAACCAAAAATATATTTATATGGAAGAATGATATATTATGTTCAGGGGCTTGATTCTTTGGGAAGAAATTTTGGTTCTAATCCTCTTGAAAATTATGTTACAAGACCAAGAGACTATGGGTTTTTTGTTGGCAGCGGATACAGGGCAAGCTGTTTTAATACAACCCTTGTTGCTTCATATGAATTAAAAGAAAACCTTTTTGTTGATGCAACTGCATTAGTAAGAACTTTTAAAGTAAGAGAGGCTTCTTCAACAACCAGTACAAAAATGCTTAGTATTGGTATAAGATGGAATATAGGCAGAAGGGAGTATGATTATTAAGATTGGTTTAAACTATAGAAATAAGATTTGATAGAATTATATTTTACTCCACCGTTAATGAAAAAGTTATCATCTTGGATTTGATCTTATCTATTACGTTTGAGTAACGTAAACTTTCATCGCGGCTGTGCAGGTTAATTAAGCCGCTGCTGAGTTTAATTTCCGGGGTAAGTACAAATACAGGAAAATAAATATGAAATCCGAGTCCAACCTCAACACTCATGTCTCCTTTTTTTAATTTAATCAGATCTTCCGCTTTTCTTTGTCCGGCATTACTGGCAAGGTCATAATCAAATTTAATTCCGCCGATGGTATATACTTTAAAGTTATTTATCCTGTCACTGCTGAATTTTACATGAATGGG
>JAYVEA010000326.1:0-8737 GCA_043749085.1 Chitinophagales bacterium | reverse complement strand
TTAGGCCCGGGAGCAGGATTACCATTTGGCAGGTAGAGGCAGCCTACAATTATGCCATGTATCTCTGCTTCGATATAACGGCTGTGTTCATCATCAGGATCACCGGGCAGCACACGGCGGATCTCTTTTGGCGCTGCGTTTTTTGCAAGAATAGCAACTCCGTTCCAGCTTTTTTGTCCATGCCAGATGGCATTGTAGCCTGCATCCTGTATGGCCTGCAACGGAAATTTTTCTTCGGGGGCTTTTAATTCCTGGAGGCAAACAACATCGGGCGCTGCATCCTTTAGCCATCGCAGCAATACGGGTAATCGACCATTGATGCCATTAACATTGTATGTTGCTATTTTCATAAAAGAAAAATTTGTTTGTGTGTTTTATTCAAAGATCAAATTTGCAGACATTAAATAGTTTTGTGCGATCATGATGTGTACTTCTTAACTGCTCTTGAAACATTTTAAACAGTAGCTATCTTTTTTGATAATCATTTATCCATGCATTTGTTTTATACCGGATGGTCATTTTTGTTAACTCATATATTTTTTGAGAAAGCGCCTGCAGACTTTTGCCTGTTACATCAAGTGATGGAATCATGATCTTATCTTTTGAGAAAATAGCCGACTCAAACTTCTGATCATTTGCAAACAAGGGGGGATGAAAATAAAAAACAAAATTATGTTTAAAACCGGGCCTGTCTTTGGTATAATTAAGGTATAGCACATAGTCAGCTTTATTTGCATCGTTTACTATTTCTATATTCTGGTCCTTCATTAATATACTCTTACAGGCATCCATAATATAGGATGGAGCAGGTAAAAAGATATACATTAAAAGCGGCCCGGCGGCTGTACCATAGTGGTTATTTATTTTATGATAATGAGTAGCATCATCGCAAAATATCACCGTACCATCGGACATCTCATTAAAAAAATTATAATCTCCATAGTTTGGAAGGTTAACCCAGGGAGTTACTTTTTTGTTGAAAAAATCATTGAAACCGGCAGGTGTAAAAGTTGTGTATGGAATATAAATTTTTACCAGTGGATTTGACAGTGTATAATTATCAGCAAGTTCTAAAATATGTCCCTGTTTTATACGGCCATGTGTTTTATCAATTGCTGTTGCACTTTCGTTATTTACATTTATTATCTGCACTGTTGGTTTACCTGCAACACTAACATCTGTAAAAATATTTCCTTTTGCTACGCCTGCAAAGATCCCTTTATCGATTGTGATAGTTCCTGATCTGTTGGATGTACATACTGCTTTGATACTTTTAGAAAAGCCCGTGGCATGGGTGCCGATCAAATTGCCTGTAAGTCTTCCCGGCTCAAAATGATACGTTGGATTTTGATGATATTCTTGCTGCAGCATAAGTACTGTTATTTTTTTTAGCAGGTCTGATACCGGCAGGTCTGCAGGATTTTGTTTGTATACCGTTAGCAACGCTTTTGTAAATGCGCCATGCTTAATTCCTGTTTCATCAGTTATTTCCAGTCCTTTTTTTGTGTCTGATGATCCGGCGATAGAAAGAAAGCCTGAATTTTTTATTTCAGATGGGCGGGCTTGGGTTGACCTGGAGGAGATATTTATTGCATCCTTAAGGTTAAACGAACGGGTAATAGTTTCCGAATCAAGGTCATTATTTACTACAACAGAATCATTCACAAACTTTGATGAGTCATAATAATTATCGTGTAATGCTAAAAATTGTTCCTCTGTAATCACCTCGCTTTTAACACCATCTGTATCAACTACACTAAAAGGCGGTGAATGTAATTCCCAGTCTCTGCAATCCGGCACTCCATCGCCATCTGTGTCCAGCGTATCAATTATATTACCTAAAGGATCAACCCTGCAACCAGAGGGCTTTTCTCCTGGAACCACATACGGAATAGCACGCAGTGGAATATCCTTTTTTATACTTACTGTATGGGCAGCAGTCCAGTATTGGGAAGGTCCGGGCATCATCATTAAATTAGCGCTGTAACAGCAATCGAAAATTGTGGTAACTATAATTTTCTTAATTACAAACTGGTTGAAGATCTCTTTTAAAGTTTCATCTCTTACTAAACAATCCCAGTTACTGGCATAAAGGTTACTCATCACGATCGCCTGGCTCATACCCCGTTTCACTGCATCATCGGCATTCATATTATTGTTCATCCATACACCATGGCCTGAATAATAAAACACAAGTGCATCTCCGGGCTTGCATTTTTGCAACATTATATGCATCAGGTCTACAAAATTTTTCTTGGTAACTTTTGCATCAAATAAAGTAGTAACGTTAGCCGCGGCAAAACCAAAACGGTTTAACAGCAAGCCTTTTACCGCATTGGCATCATTAACACATCCATTCAAACTATGCGGACTTTTTACTCCCGGGTTTTCATAATAGTCGTTAACTGCAACAAGCACTGCAAATTTATCCTGGGCATTTATTGATATTGTTGCTGAATAAAAAAATATGAAAAGAAGAAGTTTCAATATTTTGCGCATATAATTAGTTTGGGTACTAAATATAATAAAGTTAATTAGATGAAGCTTATTGTCTTTATAGTATTTGTAGTGATGGGTTTTACAGGCCATGCCCAAAACTCAATTACAGATAGTTTAAAGGAAGAATTGCGTAAACAAACTACTGATACTGGTAGGGCGCATAAATTATACCTGCTGAGTTACTATTACCAAAGGTATAAACCGGACTCTGCATTGCTGCTGGCGCAATCAGCATACACACTATCGACACGATCAAAATTTTTATTGGGTCAAACATCTTCACTAGGCCTTATGGGAGGGGCATTTAACCGGATGGGTAATTTCCCTAAAGCCCTGGAATATTATATTGAGCAATTAAAGATCCTGGAGAAAGAAGAGGATCTGGAGAAAAAAGATAATGCTAAGAAAAAAGAGTATCCGGAGAATATTGCCACTGCTTTTTTAAATATTGCTATTGTATACAATAGTCAAAAGGATGCGGCAAAGGCTTTATACTATGCCTGTAAAGCTGATTCTATTGTTAGAGTGAATAAATTAGAAAAACTGTTTTTGTATACTTCATTAGATATCGGTGACATATATTTTAATAATAATCAACTTGACTCTGCACTTGTATATACGCGGCACTGTTATGATGAATCCCTAAAACAAAAAAATGATCTTATAACAGGTACTGCATTAAACAACATGGGTAATATTTATTTTAAGTCAGATGATTTTATGCAGGCCCTGAACAGCTTTAAAAAAAGTATTCCATACCTGGAATCTATGCAGGATTACAACACACTTGCAGAATGTTATCTTGGTTTGGCAAAATCATTTGATAAATTGCAAATGCCCGATTCGGCATTTTATTATGGTAACAGATCGTTTCAGCTTGCTTCAAATAATCAATTCCTAAAACATGCTTTAAATGCGAGTTCCTTCCTGGCTCAATTTTACAAACAGCAAAACCGCATTGACAGTGCATTTGCCTACCAGCAAACTTATGTTATGCTTAAAGATTCCTTTGATAACAGTGAGAAAATAAAACAATTACAAAGTCTTACTATAGCTGAACAGTTAAGGCAGCAGCAGATAATTGAACAGAAATCCGAGGAGCTTAAAGAAAGACATTTGAAACTTGAATTGCTGCTGATCGGGATGTTTATTCCCATATTTTTCTTTATCAGTGCTTACATCAGCAGGAAAAAAGTGCATAAAAAACTAATTCAATTCTCTGGCATATTTTCACTTCTCTTCCTGTTTGAATACATAACTTTATTGATAAACCCCTTGATAGCAAAAGGAACCGGGCACTCACCGGTATTAGAGATACTCATCTTTGTTGCCATTGCTGCAATAATATCCCCAACTCATCACAAAATTGAATACTGGCTTATAACTAAACTTACCCAAAGGCATCACCATACTTTACAGGCTGCAGTAAAACCCGCTGAGGAAGATGAGATACAGTTAACCGATGAATAATATTATCATCTTGGTGGTGGTGGAGGCTGATCACCTCTGCCTGTATCTTTACGATTATGTAAGGAATCGTACCTCTTTGTCATAGTATCTGTTCTCATTCGTGAAGAATCAGACATGGCATTTGTTGTTGAATCCTTCGTCACGCTATTCTTAGTAGAATCATTGCAACTATTGCAACCGTTAAGGATACCAATGGTAAGTATTGTAATTACAATTACAATTGCTGTCCTGAAACGTTTTATCAAATTAAATTGTTTCATAAATAAAATTTTACAAAGTTATTTGATTGCTAAAGTAAGTATTTAAACATCAATGCAGCAAATATTATAAAGATTGAAAAGCTGTGGGCTATACAAATTGTTTATGGTTAAACCCGTTATAGCATAAAGAGAATATGAAATATATCAATGAAATATCCTGCTTCCTTTTATGGGGGTACAATGCTCGGATAGTATTTCCACTTTATTATTTTTTTTAATAAGCACAATACTGCAACGCTGGTCTTCATCAAATGGAGTTCCCCTGTAAGTGCCTTTGCCTTTCCACCTCGTGCTAACAATGGCGGTATTACCATCAAGCGTTACATCAAGTTCTGACCGGCTCATGTCGTGCAACAGGTAAGAGTTTTCTCCAGCAGTAGCCACTACACTATCCCTGCTGAAAGTGCCGCCGCTTTGCGTAAAATAAATATAGTAAGGTGACAGAACAGAATCAACTGCATGCAGGTTCTTATGCTCCCAGCCATCATCAAATTTTTTAATTGCAGCAATTGCTTCTTCTTTGGTTATAGACTTTTCTTCACAGGAAGCCATTACTGTTACAACAAATAAAAAAAATAAAATGTTTCTCATAATATAAAAAATTATACTCTTCCGTCTTTTAATAATCCATTCCAAACTTTCTTCCCCTGTATCCTTCTTACCAGATACATTATTCCAACAAACACAAAAAAGAAAGGCCCTGTAAAACCAAACAATGCTACGAATTTAGTTCCATAAAATTTTTCCATTGGCCTGCGTAAGCGCTCTGCAATTAAATACATGCTTGGCACCATTACCAGTGTAAGGAAAAAGGCGAACATCAATCCGAAAATGATCGTCCAGCTTAATGGGCCCCAAAACACAACACTATCCCCGCCAAAGAAAATATGCGGATTTAAATGCCGGAAGAAAGAAATAAAGTTGATATTAAATCCCACTGCCAATGGCAGCAATCCTAAAATGGTTGCTATCGCGGTAAGCATAACAGGTATGATACGGATACGTCCGGCCTGTATTGCCGCCTCTCTTGTTCTTACTTTTCTACTTCTTAACTCATCAGTAAATTCTATCAATAAAATTCCATTCTTAATTACAATACCTGCTAAGCCAACAATACCAACAAGTACCATAATTGTTGCGATAGTCATGCCGGTAAAAGCATAACCAAGCAATACACCGATAACAGAGAAGAAAATTTCTGTAAGTACAATAAATGGTTTACTAAGTGAATTGAATTGTAATACAAGAATTAAAAATATTAATCCCATCGCTATTATAAATGCCTGCACCAAAAACTGGTTGGTTTCGGCTTCCTGTTCTCCCTGCCCTGTTTGCCTGATAGTAACGTCTGCAGGTATTTTATTTTTTGCTTTGAAGTCAGCGATCTTTGTTGCAAGCTCTTCATTTACTTTACCTGTCATTGATGGATCCAGCACGTTTGATTGTAATTGAATGGTACGCTTAACATTTTTACGGGCAATAGCGCCTGAAGTATTTGTATAATCAATAGTAGCAACAGCACTTATCGGGACAGATTTTACAAGCATTGTATTCATATCCATAAAAGTGATCCGCATGTTCATGAGGTCAGTAACATTCTTATGTTGAAAATCAGAAGACCGTAATTGAATTTTATATTCATCTTCCCCTTCTTTTAATTTGCTTACTTCTTTACCAAATAATGCAGTGCGTATCGCCATACCTATCTGTGCTGTGCTAAGGCCTTCCATCATGGCTTTTTCACGGTCAACGTTCACGGTAATTTCCGGGCTGTTAAGATCAACATCCATTTTTAAATTCTCAATTCCATATATCTGGTTGGTGTCTAAATAATTTTGCAGATCGGTTGCCACTTTTGCTATCTCTTCAAACCGGTCGCCAACAATTTCAACATTCACCGGTGGATCAGTTGGTGGGCCTCCATCTTCCTGCGCTACCTGTATACTTGCGCCAGGTATGCCTTTCATGGCATCCCGTAAAGCATTTAAATAGGGGAGTGTATGCTTGCCATCCCGCTTGCCATATTCAACAAATGAAACCTGTATACGGCCTAAGTTTGGCTGAACACTTCGGTTATTATTCATTGGATTATTGGCGCTGTTGGCAACATTGGCAATTATACTTTCAACTATGCTTCCTTCTGCGCCAGGCCTTTCTTTTTCTAAAACTTTGTATACGCGGTTTTCTAAAACATGGGTAACACTGTCTGTGGTTTTTATACCTGTACCAACAGGCATTTTTAAATACACATAAATAAAATTTGGATCACCGCTTGGGAAGAAGGTAGATTTATTTCCTCTTATCATTAACAACACAACCGCTAAAGGAAATAATAAGAACAAACTTACAAGCATCCATACAGGCCTGTATCCTTTCAATAACCAGCGCAATAATTTTTCGTACCGGTTCATCAGGGATGGTAATATTCTTGTCTGGAAAGCATGGATAATATTCCTGAACAAAACACGGTTAAGTATAGCAAGCAATGCCAGGAATAAAAGAAAGTTTGCAAAGCCATGAAAACCACTTACGTGCATGAATGCAGCAAATGCGATCACCGTCCAGAACCACCATTCTTTGTATAAACTTTTTTTAGATTCCTCATACTCTTTTCCTTCAGGCTTCATAAAGCTTACAGCAAAAACAGGGTTGAAAATAAATGCAACGATCAATGATGCAGCAAGTGTGAGAATTAAAATAGTTGGGAGGTATATCATGAACTTACCAATGATACCTTTCCAAAACAATAACGGAAAGAAAGGGGCAAGCGTTGTTGCTGTTCCGGCTAATACAGGAATGAAAACCTCGCCTGCGGCTTCTTTTGCACTTCTGATGATCGGTATTTTTCCATTGTCATAAATACGGTGTGTATTTTCTATTACAACAATTGCATCGTCCACAATTATTCCTAACCCAAAGAGAAGACCGAACAGTACAATAAAATTTAATGTAACACTTGTTCCAACAATTGCATCAGCAATTGGTAAGAACATGAATGCCACAAACACGCTCAACGGAACACTTAATGCAACAAAGAAGGCATTGGTAACTCCCATAAAAAACATAAGTACAAGCAATACCAACACAAACCCAATGATAATAGTATTTACAAGGTCATTAAAAGAGGTTGCTGTTGCTTTACTCTGATCGCCTGTAATAACCACTTTAAGATCCGGTGGTAATTCTTCATCTTTTTTCATCTGGGCAACGATATCTTTTACTTTGGCTGCGGTGCTTATCAGGTTTTCTCCTGCACGCTTTACAATGTTTATCGTTATTACATTCTTACCATCCAAACGGGCATAGCTTTCTTTTTCTTTTGCCGTATCTATTAATTCAGCAATGTCTTTTAAATAAACGCTTGCACCTCTTGCACTGCTGCGTACCATTATATCACGCAGGTTTAACGCACTTGTAAATTGTCCTTTTATTTTCAGCGTGCGCTTCATGTTTCCAACTTCTACCAATCCACCGGTTATGTCATGATTCTCACGGCTAATGGCATTTTCAACATCAGTAAAGCTTACTCTTGCCGCATCCATTTTATAGGGATCAACATTTACCTGTATCTCTCTTTCAGGGGCGCCTACAATTTCTGCACGGCTTACTTCTGAGAGTTCTTCAAACTTATCCTGCATTTTATCTGCAAAATATTTTAGCTTAACACCATCATAATCGCCGCTGATATTTACAAACATGATAGGCATTTCACTAATAGCAAATTCCTTTGCATTGGGTTGAGAAGTAAGATCATTAGGGAGATCGGTTTGCGCTCTATCTATCGCATCTTTTACTTTTAATTTGGCCAGCTCAGCTTTTACGTCAGTATCAAATTCAATAATTATTAAACTAAAATCTGTTTGCGATGTACTTGTAATTTTTTTAACCTTTGCGCCGCTGATACCTTTCAATTGTTTTTCTATGGGCCGTGTTACCAGGTTCTCAATATCTTTTGGAGAATTTCCCACATAAAGCGTGGTTACACTAATAGTAGGCACTACAATATCAGGGAACTGCTCCTTGGGCATCGTGTTGAATTTGTACAAGCCAAACAGTGTGATGAGAATGGCAATAATATAAATTGCTGTACGGTTGTCAACCGACCAACTTGTTGGACCAAATTCTTTAAACCGTTTTTTTCCTCCTTCAATAAAATTCATAAAAATATTTTTGTTGTGCAGTTAGACTAATTCGCCTCACCCTCCTTCTCCCTCTCCCTTTGGAGAGGGAGCGGTACTTTAGAATAAGACCAAACATTCATTCTTCCACTTTCTTCATTGATCTTTTCTTCATCAATTTATATAGACTTTCCAAGTCTCCCTTTAGGGAGATTTAGAGGGTACTTGTTGCTATTGATTGCCCTTCGTACAAACTCTGATATCCTTCACTTATCAATTGCTCACCGGCAATTAAGCCGCTTTTTATTTCTACATTATCTTCATACACTTCACCTATAACAACTTTTTTCTTCCTTGCAACTGTTTTTCCATTGCTTTGTTTTTCCAGAA
>JAYVEA010000325.1:0-8740 GCA_043749085.1 Chitinophagales bacterium | reverse complement strand
AAACAATTAAACAATTAAACAAGTTATATCTAAATGAATCTTTTCGACGTTTATCCGATCAACAACATCAACATTGTAAAAGCAAAAGGCTCTTACGTGTGGGATGATAATGATGTTAAGTATTTGGACATGTATGGCGGGCATGCAGTGATAAGTATTGGCCATACAAATCCACATTGGGTAAAGAGAATAGAAGATCAGCTCAATAAAATTGCTTTTTATTCTAACTCAATAAAAATTCCTTTACAGCAGCAACTTGCAGAAAAGCTTGGGAAAATTTCCGGTAAAGAAGATTATCAGTTATTTCTTTGTAATTCCGGCGCAGAAGCTAATGAGAATGCATTAAAACTTGCCTCTTTTTATAATGGAAGAAAAAAAATAATTACTTTCTCAAAAGCATTTCACGGCAGAACTTCTCTTACTGTGGCAGCTACAGATAATCCAAATATAGTTGCTCCGGTAAATGAAACAGACAATGTTGTTTTTCTTCCTTTCAATGATGAAAATGCATTGCAGGATTATTTTGATAAGAATGGGGAAGAGATTTCTTCTGTAATAATTGAAGGTATACAAGGCGTGGGAGGCATCAATATCGCCACAGAATCCTTCCTCAAAAAAATAAGAAGTCTATGTGATGAATATAATACTGTATTAATCGCAGATAGTGTGCAATGTGGTTATGGCCGAAGCGGTAAATTTTTCTCACAGGATTATGCCGGAGTGAACGCTGATATATATACAATGGCAAAAGGTATGGGCAATGGGTTTCCTGTTGGCGGAATTATTATTGCTCCCCACATTAAACCAAAACATTTTATGCTCGGCACAACTTTCGGAGGTAATCATCTTGCCTGTGCTGCAGCATTAGCAGTTTTGGAAGTTATTGAATCAGAAAATTTAATAGAGAATGCCCAGAGAGTTGGTGAGCATATCATGAATGAATTAAAAAAAATTCCTGAACTGAACAATGTAAGGGGAAGAGGTTTAATGATAGGCTTCGATGTTCAGGAAGAATTAAAGGATCTGAAAAAAAATCTATTATGGAAGCATCACATATTTACAGGTGAGGCAAAACCAAATGTGATCCGCTTACTTCCTTCACTTGCCTTAACTATCGAAGACGCTGATATTTTTCTAAAAGCAATTAAAGAAGAAATAAAAAATATAGTCTCATCCTCAAAGCTTGTAAATCAAGAATGAAAAATTTTATTTCAGTAAATGATGTTCCTGATATAAATGCTTTGGTAAAAAAAGCATTAGACTTTAAAAGCGCTCCTCTTAAAGCAAAAAATTCAGGGGTTAATAAACGTATTGGTTTATTATTTCTAAACCCAAGTATGCGTACACGTTTGAGTACACAGATCGCTGCGCAAAATTTGGGAATGGATGCCATAGTTTTCAATGCAGGCCAGGATGGATGGGCTTTGGAATTTGAAGATGAAGCTATCATGAGTGGAAATACGGTAGAGCATGTAAGAGACGCCGCCCCTGTCCTGGGAAAGTATTTTGATATTTTGGCTGTGAGAACATTCCCTTCTTTAAATAACCGCAAAGATGATTACAGCGAATTGTATATGCAGCAGTTTATTAAGTATGCCGGTGTTCCTATAATAAGTTTAGAAAGTGCCACACTGCATCCATTGCAGAGTTTGACTGATATAATAACAATCAAAGAAACTTTTACTGAAAAGCGCAAACCAAAGATTGTTCTTACATGGGCGCCTCATGTAAAACCATTACCACAGTGTGTTGCCAATAGTTTTTCCCAGTGGGTAAATGCATGGGGCGAAGCAGATTTTGTAATTACGCACCCTGAAGAATATGAACTTGATAAAGAGTTTACAAAAGGTGCTACCATCACGCATGATCAGGACGAGGCTTTAAAAGATGCAGATTTTGTTTATGTAAAAAACTGGAGCACTTATAATGATTATGGTAAAATATATTGCAATGATCCCGGGTGGATGCTCACGAAAAAGAAATTAAAGTTTACCAATAAAGCAAAAGTCATGCATTGTTTACCTGTGAGAAGAAATGTTGAACTAAGCGATGAAATTTTAGATGGAAAACATAGTATAGTAACACAACAGGCTTCTAACAGAGTATGGGCTGCTCAGGCTGTATTAAGCGAAATATTACCCCCATTACCTAAAGGGGTGTAAAAAACCAATCTACTAAAGCGAATAAAATTTTTATGAAGGAGAATATGTTTTTTGGTGCAAACGCTGAAATATTTAGAAGGGCAGAAGAATTACGTAACCGTATGACGAATGCTGAAGAAATTCTTTGGAATGCAATACATATAAATGAATGGCATCTTAAGTTTAGAAGGCAACATCCGTTAGCGAATTATATTGTTGATTTTTATTGTCACGGAGTTAAGCTTGTTATAGAATTAGATGGGAGGATCCATGATGAAGATGAAATAAAAAGAAACGATTCAGCAAGAGAAACACATCTAAAAGAATTTAACTTAACCGTCTTAAGATTCAAAAATGAAGAAGTAATAAATGATACAAAATCTGTTTTGGAAAAAATAAAAGAAACAATTATAAAGATTCAAAGTTCTTCACAAATTCATTCAGAGGTTCAACCCCCTTCAGGGGATGGGGGCAAACTATACGTCATAAAGATTGGCGGCAACATCATAGATGATGAAAAAAAACTTTCTTCATTTTTAAAAGAATTTGCTTCAATCAATGAGAAGAAAATATTAATTCATGGTGGTGGAAAACTGGCAACGGATCTTGCACAACAACTAAATATTTCACAACAACTAAAAGATGGGCGCAGGATAACAGACGCTGAAACATTAAAGGTTATAACAATGGTTTATGCAGGCTACATCAATAAAAATATCACGGCATTATTGCAATCCAATAATTGTAATGCAGTTGGATTAACCGGTGCAGATGGCAATTTAATCCTTGCTCATAAACGAACTTCCGACTCCCCTTTAGGGGGTGGGGGCGATTATGGTTTTGTTGGTGATATTGATAAGGTAAACAGTGAGTGGCTTGGTAAATTATTGAATGAAGAAGTAACACCGGTTATTGCCCCGGTTACGCATAATAAAAAAGGCCAGCTGCTGAATACAAACGCAGATACGATTGCCCAGGAAATTGCAAAAAGCATGGCAGCTAGTTATTCAGTTACATTAATTTATTGCTTCGAGAAAAAAGGAGTTTTGGAAGATTCGGATGATGAAGATTCTGTGATTGAAGAAATAAACCCTGTCTGTTATAAGGATCTCAAAGAAAAACAAATAATTCATTCGGGCATGATACCTAAGCTGGATAACGCTTTTGCAGCATTGAACAATGGTGTTAAAAAAGCTATCATAGGTAAGTCTGAAGAACTTTGCCAGTTAATTTCCGGATCATCCGGCACAAGCATAATAAATGGATAATGAAGATTTACATATTCTGCAGAGCAATGCAATTGATCTTCTAAAAAAATTAATTGCCACGCCATCGTTTAGTAAAGAGGAAGATAAAACAGCTTCCCTGATTGATCAATTCCTACAGTCAAAAAATGTATCAACACAAAGATTTTTAAATAATATTTGGGCAAAAAATAAATATTTTAATGAATCCAAACCAACCATTCTTCTTAATTCACACCACGATACAGTAAAGCCCAACAAGGGATATACATTAGATCCTTTTTCTCCCATTGAAAATGATAATAAGCTTTTTGGTTTGGGAAGTAATGATGCAGGAGGTTCCTTGGTTTCACTGATTGCTACGTTTCTTTATTACTATAAGGAAGAAAATTTAAGATACAATATTATTATTGCAGCAACAGCGGAAGAAGAAATATCAGGAAAAAACGGGATAGAAATTTTGCTTCCTGAATTAGGAAATATAGATTTTGGAATTGTTGGCGAACCCACGCTAATGCAAATGGCTGTTGCAGAAAGAGGACTGTTGGTTATTGATTGTGTTGCAGAAGGAAAAGCCGGACACGCTGCAAGAGAGGAAGGCGAGAATGCAATTTATAAAGCGATAAAAGATATTGAATGGTTTCAAAGTTACCGGTTTCCAAAAGTTTCTGAATTATTAGGACCCGTGAAAATGAGCGTTACCTCTATTGAGACCGATAATAAAGCACATAACGTAGTACCCTCACAATGCAGCTTTGTAGCTGATGTTCGTATAAATGAGTTATACAGTTTTGAAGAGGTTTTAAATATCATACAGGAAAATGTAAAATGCAAAGTGCTGCCAAGAAGTACACGGCTTCGTTCTTCATCTATCAGTTTAGGTCATCCATTAGTTAAGGCCGGTCTCACTTTAGAAAGAACTTATTATGGTTCACCAACTACTTCTGATAAAGCCTTAATGCCTTTTTCAACATTAAAGATAGGCCCCGGAGATTCTGCCCGCAGTCATATTGCCGATGAATTTATTTATCTTGACGAAATAAAAGAAGGAATAGAAATTTACATTCAGCTATTACAACAAATTTTATAGAATGAAGCTCTGGCAAAAAGATAAAAATGTTTCATCAGCAGTCGAAAAATTTACTGTAGGTAACGATAGGGAACTCGATCTTCATCTTGCACCTTTTGATGTATTGGGCTCTCTTGCTCATATTAAAATGTTGCAATCTGTTTCTCTGCTAACATCAGGTGAATTAAAAATATTAGAAGCCGAATTAAAAAGTATTTATAAAGAAATAAAAAAAGGAGATTTTAAATTAGAAGAAGGAGTAGAAGATATTCATTCGCAAATAGAATTTTTGCTTACAAAAAAGCTGGGCGATATCGGCAAAAAAATTCACAGTGCCCGTTCACGGAACGACCAGGTATTGGTTGATCTGAAACTATTTTTAAGAAGTGAAATTGAAAAACTTGTAATCAGTACAAAAGATCTTTTTGATCTTTTGATTGAACAAAGTGAAAAATATAAAGCTGATCTTTTGCCCGGCTATACTCATTTGCAATTGGCAATGCCTTCATCTTTTGGTTTATGGTTTGGCGCTTACGCTGAAAGTTTGGTAGATGATCTTATTACACTTCAATCTGCTTATCAGATAGTAAATAAAAATCCGCTTGGCTCTGCAGCAGGCTATGGCTCTTCGTTTCCGATCAACAGGAAAATGACCACAGAATTACTGGGCTTTAATGATCTTAATTACAATGTTGTATATGCACAAATGGGCAGGGGTAAATCAGAAAGAATTGTTGCCTCATCTTTGGCAAATATTGCGGCCACACTTTCCAAATTAAGTATGGATGCAACTTTGTTTCTTAACCAGAATTTTGATTTTATTTCTTTTCCTGAAGAGTTAACCACCGGCAGCAGCATTATGCCACATAAAAAAAATCCTGACGTATTTGAATTGATCCGTTCTCATTGTAACCGGATCCAGGCATTGCCAAATGAAATAATGCTTATGACAACAAATCTTCCCTCAGGTTATCATCGTGATCTGCAATTGCTGAAAGAACACCTTATTCCTGCTTTTAATGATCTGCAGAATTGTTTGAAAATGGCAGGACTGATGATATCAAATATCAGTGTGAAAAAAAATATTCTGGAAGATGAAAAATATAAATTTATTTTCAGTGTAGAAGAAGTGAATAAGCTTGTTTCAAAAGGAATCTCTTTTAGAGATGCTTATAAACAGGTTGGTGCTGATATTGAAAAAGGAAGCTTTAAATATAACACAATCATCAATCATACACATGAAGGTTCCCTTGGTAATTTGCAAAATGAACAAATACAGAAAATGATGGAGGAAATTGTTCAACAATTTAATTTTGAAAAAGTTAACACTGCATTGGAGCGATTAATACGCTAAATTTGCCGCCTTATAATTATTGCCCCTCATGGCTGAAGTAAATAAAAAAAGAATTGCACTTTTTGGCTCTACAGGTTCTATTGGTACGCAGGCCTTGCAGGTTATTGAAGCCAATTCTGAACTGTTTGAAGTAGAAATTCTTACCGCACAAAATAATGATGCCTTATTAATTGAGCAGGCTTTAAAATTTCGCCCAAATGCAGTTGTTATTGGAGATGAAAAAAAGTATGACGCCATTAAAGATGCATTGGGCTCCACAGATATAAAGGTTTTTGCAGGAGAGAAAGCGCTGGAAGAAGTGGCAGATTTTGATACATATGATATGATGCTTGCAGGCATAGTAGGTTTTGCAGGATTAAAACCAACTCTAAAAGCTGTGGAGAAAGGAAAACCCATTGCGCTTGCCAATAAAGAAACGCTGGTAGTTGCTGGTGATATTGTAATGCAGAAAGCCCTTGAAAATCGGGTGCCCATCATTCCTGTAGATAGCGAACATTCGGCAGTTTTCCAATGCCTTGTTGGCGAAACAAGAAACAAAATTGAAAAGATAATACTTACGGCAAGTGGCGGCCCCTTTCTTGGTAAAAAGCCAAATTTTCTTGTGAATGTAAAACGGGATCATGCATTGCAACATCCTAATTGGAAGATGGGGGCAAAGATCAGTATAGACTCTGCAACCCTGATGAATAAAGGGCTTGAGATGATAGAAGCAAAATGGCTGTTCAATTTAAAACCTGAGCAGGTGCAGGTTGTAATTCATTCGCAAAGTATTGTTCACAGTATGGTGCAGTTTGAAGATGGAAGTATGAAAGCACAAATGGGATTGCCTGATATGAAGCTCCCTATTCAATATGCTTTTACTTTTCCGCAACGTATATACAGCCAAACGCCACGTATAGATTTTAAAAGATTGAACGTACTTAATTTTGAAGAGCCTGACGTAAAGACTTTCCGCAATCTTACCCTTGCAACCGAAGCATTGTTTAAAGGCGGTAATCTTCCCTGCGTTTTAAATGCGGCAAATGAAATTGCTGTGTGGGCTTTTTTACACAATCGTATCGGTTTTCTTGATATCACAGCAGTTGTAGAGCAAACGATGCAGAATGTTGCTTTTATAGAAAAGCCCAACCTTGATGAATATTTTGAAAGCGACGCCGAGGCTCGTAATTTTGCCGCTTCTTTAATTAAAATTTAAAGTGATAAAAAAGATTTGGTTACAAGCATTTGTTTTTTCATGGCTTCATCGTTGTGTCACTCACTTGTACCACATACCAATAAGCAACTAAAAGAATAATAACATCGTACATAAAATATCGTACATCTTACATTCAATATGACAACATTAGCAATCAATTGGTCGCAGGTAGGTTTACAGGCAGGCTATTTAATATTCTCTCTTTCTATACTGGTAATTCTTCATGAATTCGGGCATTACATCACTGCAAAATGGTTTAAATGCCGTGTTGAAAAATTCTATCTTTTTTTTGACCCATGGTTCTCTCTCTTTAAAAAGAAAATAGGTGAAACAGAATATGGTGTTGGGTGGCTTCCATTGGGTGGGTATGTAAAGATATCAGGGATGGTAGATGAGAGCATGGATAAAGAACAAATGAAACAACCTCCTCAGCCATGGGAATTTCGCAGCAAACCTGCATGGCAGCGGTTAATAATAATGCTGGCAGGTATTACAATGAATGTGCTTACCGCGTTTATTATTTATGCAATGATATTATTTACATGGGGCGAAAAAAAATTACCAACTGCCAATGCATCCAATGGTATTTGGGTAACAGATAGCTTAATGAATGAGCTCGGATTAAAAAATGGCGATAAAATTATTGCAGTGAATGATGATTCGATAAAATATTTTAATGATATCACTAAAAAGATTTTAATCGGAGGTAATAAAATTTTGTTAGAAAGGGATGATAAAAAAATGAATATTGATCTGCCAGTTAATGTAATTGGAAGATTGGTTAAGAAAAAAGGGAAAAGAGAAATTTTACTTGCCCCAAGAGTTCCTGTAATTATTGGAGGATTTGATGATAAAGATACTTCACATGCTAAAAAAGCCGGTTTGAAAGAGTTTGATAGAATTGTTGGAGTAGACTCAACTACTGTAGGATTTTTTGATGAGATGGCACCGATATTAAAAAATAAAAAAGGTGACACGGTTTCTATTTCATTTATCAGAAATATGCACCCAATGCAAACAAAAGTTTTGGTAGATAAAAATGGAAGGATTGGCTTTGCAATTTTAGATGAAAATCAGTTTGACAGTATAGGAATACTAAAACATGAAATTACAAAGTATGGATTTTTCGAAGCTTTTCCTGCCGGTGTAAAAAAAGCAGGCGAAAAATTAGATGATTATATTCAACAGTTTAAACTTATTCTGAATCCTAAGACCGAGGCTTATAAAGGATTAGGTGGCTTTAAAGCTATGGCATCTGTGTTTCCCAGAAGCGGTTGGGATTGGGAAGCTTTTTGGAATATTACCGCATTCTTTTCCATTGTACTTGCATTTATGAACATCTTGCCCATACCAGCTTTGGATGGAGGTCATGTTCTTTTCACATTAATCGAAATGATAACAGGAAGAAAGCCTAGCGATAAATTTTTAGAGTATGCACAAATTGCCGGTATGGTACTTTTATTTGGCTTACTTATATTCGCAAATGGCAACGATTGGTTTGGATGGGGAAGGGGACATTAAGGAGTAAATAAAGTAAAGCGTAAATAAAGTAATTACATATCTGGTCTAAATTTTAATCTTAAAGTTTACATCCTTGTTTACTTTATATACTTATATACTTTTTATCTTTGTAAAAACGGGGCTGACCGGTTTTGACAGCATAGTTCTTTGTAAGTGTAAGCATGTAGTGCGTTGCGTAGTCAGCACTTAAATCTTAATACGAAAACTTTAAATGGC
>JAYVEA010000324.1:0-23606 GCA_043749085.1 Chitinophagales bacterium | reverse complement strand
GAACAATGATGTATGGCAAAGTTCCGCCACAGGCTAAAGATCTTGAAGAGGCTGTACTTGGGGCCATAATGCTTGAAAAAAGCGCCTTTGATACGGTTGCAGAAATTTTAAAGCCTGAATGTTTTTATGTTGAATCCAATCAGCGTATTTACAGGAGCATGCAGGGTTTACAGCAGAAAAATCTTCCGATAGATCTGTTAACTGTTGTTGAAGAATTAAAATTTCGTGAAGAGCTGGATGTAGTTGGTGGGCCTTACTATGTTTCCAAACTTACCAATGCAGTAGTTTCCTCTGCCAACATTGAAGCTCACTCAAGAATTATTCTGCAAAAATTTATTCAAAGAGAACTTATTAGGATAAGTGGTGAGATAATCGGTGATGCTTATGAGGACAGCACCGATGTGTTTGAATTGTTAGATGAAGCAGAAAGTAAACTGTTTGAAATTACCAATAATCATCTTCGCAAAGATTATGCAAGCATAAGCGATGTTTTGGTAAAAACTATTCAGCGTATTGAGGACCTCCGTACACGCCAGGACGAAATTAGTGGTGTGCCTACAGGCTTTGCGCTGTTAGACAGAATAACATATGGATGGCAGCCAACCGATCTGATAATTCTTGCGGCCCGTCCTTCTGTGGGTAAAACAGCATTTGCATTAAACCTTGCACGCAATGCAGCATTGCATCCAACAAAACCAACAGCAGTAGGTTTCTTTTCTTTGGAGATGAGTGCCGGCCAATTGGTACAAAGAATTTTAAGCGCTGAAAGTGAAATATGGTTGGAGAAAATTGCCAGGGGACGTTTGGAAGAGCATGAAATGAAGCAGCTCTATAAAAAAGGTATTGAAAGATTAGCCTCAGCCCCGATACACATTGATGATACAGCAGCACTGAATATTTTCGAGCTTCGAGCAAAATGCCGCCGCTTAAAAAATAAACATAATGTTGGATTAATAATTATTGATTACCTGCAATTGATGAGCGGAACCAGTGAGAACCGCAACACCAACCGTGAGCAGGAGATAAGCCGTATTTCAAGAGATTTGAAAGGGCTGGCAAAGGAATTAAATATTCCAATTCTTGCCTTGAGCCAGTTAAGCCGTGAGGTTGAAAAACGCGGTGCTAAAGAAGGACAAAAAATTCCGCAGCTTAGTGATCTTAGAGAATCCGGTGCAATTGAACAGGATGCCGATATGGTTATGTT
Source organism: Chitinophagales bacterium (assembly GCA_043749085.1). Taxonomy (GTDB): domain Bacteria; phylum Bacteroidota; class Bacteroidia; order Chitinophagales; family Chitinophagaceae; genus Ginsengibacter. The sequence continues at coordinate 22,402 of JAYVEA010000324.1, read as the reverse complement.
CCTGTACAGGCCTGAATATTACGACATCACTGCAAATGAAATGGGTGAAAGTAACAAAGGCGAAACACATGTACGTATTGCAAAACACAGGAACGGGCAACTCGATACAATTAAATTAAAAGCATTACTGCATATTCAAAAATTTATTGAAGAAGATGGAACTGATATTAGTGGTCAGCTTCCTGCAGGCGGTAGCTGGAAACCCGTTAGTGATGTAGATGGCGGCGCTAAACTCTACATCCAAAAAGGAAGTAAAATGAATGATGGAGAATTTGATGATGAAACTCCTTTTTAATTGCTGGATATAATTAATTAAATTTTGTAAATTAGATATATGGATTCATCAGTAAATATAAAAGAAGAGATTCATCAGTTAATAAATGATATTGACGATCTGGAATTTTTAAAAGCTGTGCAAACTATTATTTCTGCAAAAATTAATGAAGGTTCTGATGAGTATGGTTTGACAGAAGAAGAAATGCAAATTGTTGAAGAGCGAAGAGAAAAATATTTAAATAAAGAAGGGAAAAATTATACCTGGGATGAAGTAAAGGCATTTGCTAAATCTTCAAAAGGCAAATGAAATACAAACTCATTTTTAGTGAGGGGATTAAAAAAGAAATTGCATCTGCATACATTTGGTACGAAATGCAAAAACCTGGTTTAGGTGACGAGTTTTTAGGGGAATTAGAAAGAGCCCTTACTCTTTTAAAGACAAAACCGAAATATTTTGGGTTTATAAATCAATATCAACGAAGACTTATTCTTAAAAAGTTTCCTTATAAAATTATTTATGAGATTTTTGATAATGAGATAGCAATATTTACTGTAAGGCATAGCAAACAAAAGGATAAATCTTAAATGCTATGCCGCTGCCTTTTTTTTACATAGAGAGCTTTTCTGATAATCAATCTTACCTCACTTTAAGTGAAGAAACCTCAAAGCATATCATCCAGGTTTTGCGAATGAAGGAAGGAGAACATCTTCAATTAACAAACGGCAAAGGACAAATTGTAACCGCAGAACTAATTCAGGAACATAAAAAAGCTACAGAAGTAAAAGCTATTTCAACATCCCACATCACACCTCGTACATCCGATATTACTATTGCAATCTCTCTTATAAAAAATAATTCCCGTTTTGAATGGTTTCTTGAAAAAGCAACAGAGATAGGTGTTTCAGAAATCATTCCACTAATTTGTGATCGAACAGAAAAACAGAATTTTCGCCATGATAGAATGAATAATATTCTTATTAGTGCCATGTTGCAAAGCCAGCAGGCATGGTTACCAAAATTACAGGAACCCACAATGTTTAAAGAGATTATTAAAACCCTAACCGCTCAAAATAAATATATCGCCCATTGTGAACAGCAGGAAAAAATAAATTTTTCTAATATTTTAAACTCTAATAAAAAAGAACAGACTTCGCAAGTCCTCCCTAGGGGGGAGGATTTAGGTGGGGCTTTAATTTTAATTGGACCGGAAGGAGATTTTACAAAAGATGAAATTGATTCTGCAAAGCAAAATAATTTTATGCCTGTAAGTTTAGGAGAAACACGATTAAGAACTGAGACTGCCGGAATAGTTGCATGCGTTTTGCTTAATCAGAAATAATTTTTAATGAGCAGAATCAGGATCATTTTTTTCATTGTCTTTATAATAAGATTCATGTAATTCTACGGGACGTGAATTCCTTTTTTGTCTTTTTCTCATATACATATTAAGCATTTCCACAGCAAAAGAAAACGCCATACCGAAGTAGATATAATTTTTAAGATTTAACTGATCGGCTGCCTCCGAGTTCCATCCTTCTATTACCAGGCTTAAACCGATCATAACTAAAAAAGAAAGAGCAAGCATTTTTATGGTTGGATGTTTATGAATGAAAGATGAAATTTTAGGGCTGAATAAAAACATCACTATCATAGCAATGATAACAGCAGCGATCATTATTTCAACATATTTTGCTGTGCCGCCTGCCGTAATAATGCTATCAAAGGAAAATACTGCATCGATCAATATTATTTGCCCGATTGCATTACTTAACGAAATTCCGTTTTGATCTTTTTGATCTTCGTTTGGATCTTCACCTTCCAGCTTGCCATGAATTTCTTTTACAGATTTATAAATTAAAAATAAGCCGCCAAGTATCATTACTAAACTTGCCAGGTCAAATCCTTTTCCAAATAATGTAAATATTGATTTACCTTTTTGTGATAGCAGCCATCCCAAACCAATCAGTAATAAACTTCGTGAGATCATTCCTGTGATCATCCAGGTAATTCTTGCTCTTGATCTCTCTTTTGCATCTATGAGCCTGTTCATAATAATGCTTACAAAGATCACATTATCTATACCCAGCACTACTTCTAAAACAACAAGAATAAAAAAACTGATTATACTTTCACTCGTAAATAAATGTTCCATCAAATAAGATTAGCTGCGAAATTAAGATAATGCCTTAGAAATATTTTTCACAATTGCGGGGCCTTCATAAATAAAACCTGTCCAAACCTGTATCAATGCTGCGCCTGCATTTATTTTTTCTTTTGCATCACCTGCAAATATTCCGCCACTGGCAATGATTGGTATTCTATTATTTGTTCTTTCAGAAATGTAATTTATCAATTCTGTAGATTTTTTTTGTAAAGGCAATCCACTTAATCCCCCGGCTCCGAAGTTTTGTATTTGCTCAAGGTTTGTAACTAATTGCTCACGGCCCGTAGTTGTGTTTGACACCACCAAACCATCTAATTTTATTTCCACAGCAAGTTCAATTATGTCGTTTATTTCTATTTCAGTTAAGTCAGGAGATATTTTTAATAAGATAGGCTTAGGGATTTCCTGCCTGCGATTTATATTTTGCAGATAAGATAAAATTTTTCTCAAAGAATCCTTTTGCTGAAGCTCTCTCAGGCCCGGCGTATTTGGTGAGCTTACATTTACTACAAAATAATCCACCAAGTCAAATAACTCCATGAAACAAATTTCATAATCTTTCCATGCATCTTCATTGGGTGTGAGTTTGTTTTTACCAATGTTGCCACCTATGATGAGTTGTGAGTTGTGAGTTGTCAGTTGCGGATTATTCCGGTTTAATTTTTTATTACCAATTGCCAATTGCTTATTTTTTTCTTTCCTCTCCTTTAATCTTTTGGCAACAATATTTACGCCGTCATTATTAAAGCCCATACGGTTAATAAGAGCTTTATCTTTTGGCAACCGAAATAACCTCGGTTTATCATTTCCTTTTTGTGGCAAAGGTGTTACAGTTCCAATCTCTATAAAACCAAAACCTAACGCTTCCAGCTCAGTAAGATATTTTGCATTTTTATCAAAGCCCGCAGCAAGGCCAACAGGGTTTTTAAATTGTAATCCAAAAACATTTACAGGAGAATCAGGGGGAGTGTATTTCTTACTGATTATTTTTTTTATGAAACTTATTTTACAAACCAGCTTTAAAAAATTCATTGAAAAATAATGAACCTGTTCAGCATCAAACCAAAATAAAATATTGCGGAGCAGCTTGTACATGAAATTGTCTGAACCAGGATTTTTGGGATTAAAGGATTATTAGGATTTCGTTTAATGAATTCTTCACCTTATAAGATTTTTTAAAAGTAGATTGCAATATAATTTCAAATATCAAATTTATATTTCAAATGCAGGAAGCATATATAGTAGCAGGTTACAGAACAGCAGTTACAAAATCAAAAAAAGGTGGTTTCAGGTTTTATCGCCCCGATGATTTGGCGGTAGATGTAATAAAAGGATTGATGGCAACTGTTCCGCAACTGGACAGCAAAAGAGTGGATGACCTTATTGTTGGTAACGCTGTACCTGAAGCTGAGCAAGGCTTACAGGTTGGCAGGATGATAAGCGTAAGAGCATTGGGAATTGAAGTGCCCGGCATGACGGTGAACCGTTATTGTGCCAGCGGACTGGAAACAATTGCTATTGCCACTGCAAAGATCCGGAGCGGACAGGCAGAATGTATTGTTGCCGGGGGAACAGAAAGTATGAGCATGGTACCAACTGCAGGATGGAAAACCGTACCTGCCTATTCTGTTACATCTGATACACCGGATTATTATTTGGGAATGGGACTTACCGCAGAAGCTGTTGCCAAAGAATATTCTATCAGCCGTGAAGCACAGGACGAATTCAGTTTTAATTCTCACAGGAAGGCAAAGGCGGCAATTGAAAATGGATATTTTAAGAACGGTATACTGCCAATGAATGTTGAAGAAATTTATCTTGATGAAAAAGGAAAGAAACAAAAGAGAAATTTTATTGTTGATACAGACGAAGGCGTAAGGGCTGATACCACAATTGAAGCTTTGAATAAATTAAAACCTGCATTTGCTGCAGGCGGAAGCGTTACTGCAGGCAACTCTTCGCAAACCAGCGATGGTGCTGCCTTTGTAATTGTGATGGGAGAGAAGATGGTGAATGAATTAGGATTAAAACCGATAGCACGTTTGGTTTCCTGCGCCAGTGCAGGTGTGCATCCACGCATTATGGGCATTGGCCCTGTAGAAGCAGTACCAAGAGCATTAAAGCAGGCGGGAATGAATCTTTCTCAAATTGACTTAGTGGAATTAAATGAAGCCTTTGCATCACAATCATTGGCTGTAATTAATAAATTAGAATTGAATCCTGAAATTGTAAATATAAATGGCGGTGCCATTGCATTAGGACATCCGCTGGGATGTACAGGCACTAAGCTTACTGTACAAATCATAAATGATATGAAGCGCCTGAATAAAAAATACGGGATTGTAACCGCATGTGTTGGCGGCGGGCAGGGAATTGCAGGGGTAATAGAAAATATTCAATAAACAATATTTAACACTCAATATTCAAGTTGAACATTGAGTATTGTTTGTTGAGTGTTTATCAACAGACATAAAATATTTAATTAAATCTTCACCGATAACCGAACTCCAATTAACGATTTGAATTGCATGCCGGAGAAGCCCATCCCACGAACCATATAAAAGTGCAAGTCTTTACTAAAGCCCTTCCCGAAGGGAAAGGTGGATGCTTTAATTCTAATGAGTTCGTGTTTAAAAAAAGAACGAACGTAAAAAAAAAGAACGACCTAAGTTCCCCCTTCGGGGGACAGGGGCTTTATAGCTTCACACTCAACCCAACTCCAATCAAAGATTTAAACTGCATGCCGGGAGAATTTTTATTCTTACCAAATAATTTTACATCATCATCATAAATAAGATCAACGCTCCAGCTTGCTGCAAGAATTTTTGAAATTTTTGTCGTGAACATGTTGGTCATGTACAGATCGATATTGCCCGGCTTGTGCTGGTAATTAGAAAAAAGGTCTAACCTGCCTTTATAATCAACACTTTTATTTAATGCCTTTAAATAGTTTATAGAAGCAAATGCTCCTATCTCATTTAAATATTTCTTTCATGGTTCTACGCCATATAAACCTTTGACAGCAAGACTATCATTGTGTACAATCGTCCATCTTTATGTTATAGGAGAAACAAAAATGGATAGATCTTTTGATGGTTTATAATCCAATCCTATGCTTATTAAAACATAAGCCGGTGAAAGAAATGCTGAGGTTAACGTCTTGGTATTGTTAGCATAATTATATCCGTTTGCCATTTGTGTTCTGAAATTAAACAGTCCCGATAAACTAAGCTTTGGTTTAAATGCATATCCATATTTTGATAAGAGATCGATCCTGTCATCATTTTTTCTTGCGCCGAGACTGGTAGTTTTTAAATAACCGAAATTCATGTCCAAAGTATTGTCCCAGCTATATTTATCTTTTTTGTAAAAGGCAAATACATTGAGAAATGAATTGATGGACAAAGAAAAATCATCACCGCCTGCACTCCAGTTACTCAAACTTCCCTGCGCAAGATTAAGGCTGAATAAGCCACCGGTTCGCCAAAGCCTTTTTGTAGTATCTTCTTCTTTTTTAATTGATTTATTGCTCTCTGCCTGCAACTTTTTAATGGTTTTATCCTGTGCGGAAAGGTGTAAAAAACAGGCAATTAAAAATGGGGTAAAAACAATTCTCATTTTATATTTAATTTAAAATTAAAAAAATTATCAGGCAGCATAATTACTGGAATTGCCCTCATTACTGAAACTATTTATTATATTTAAAGCTGAAACCTCAATTCCCGTTCCAATACCTCTGCTATGGATAGAAGAGCATTTTTACAAACACGAAAAAAGAAAATTTCTTCGCCTGATCTTTCTTCATTTAAAGTGGCACGAACAACCACCGGCCTTACTCCTTATACAGGTACATTCGGCACCAATGAGATAATCCATCTTTTAAAAAGAACTATGTTCGGCGCTGCTAAAGCTGATGTTGATTATTTTAAAACAAAAACATTATCACAGGCAGTTAATGAATTACTTACAGTTCCGGCATTGGCGTCATTGCCTCCTGTAAAAAATTATAATAGCTCTGTAACAGCAGGCGACCCAGACCAGGCAATAACAGCAGGAACAACCTGGGTAAATACAAACACAACAGACGGCGGTGTGGATTCATTACGCGTTAGTTCTTTAAAAAGCTGGTGGATGGGTTTAATGATAAATCAAAACAGGAATATTTTAGAAAAGCTGGTGTTGTTTTGGCATAATCATTTTGCAACTGAAACTACCGGAATTGGAAGAGCGATCTGGTGTTATCAAAACAACGCCGTGTTGAGAAAAAATACTATTGGAAATTTTAAGCAGTTTGTGAAAGATATAACCCTTGATACTGGCATGCTTCGTTTTTTAAATGGGTATCTGAATACCAATACTGCACCTGATGAAAATTATGGAAGAGAATTACAGGAATTATTTACTGTAGGAAAAGGAATAGATAATGCAACACCTCCGTATGCTGAAACCGATGTGAAAGCTGCAGCAAAAATTTTAACGGGATGGACCATAAACAGCATCAACAATACTTCTACTTTCAATTCTGCAAAGCATGATGTAAACAATAAACAATTTTCTTCTTTTTATAATAATACGATTGTTACAGGAAAAAGCGGGGCTGCAGGCGCTAATGAGGTGGATGATATGCTGACCATGATCTTCACTGCTAACGAAGTGGCAATGTTTATCTGTAGAAAAATTTATCGCTGGTTTGTTTATTATGATATTGATGCAAATACAGAAGCGAATGTTATTACTCCGCTTGCGCAGATATTCCGCAATAACAATTATGAAATAAAGCCCGTGCTGAATGCTTTGTTTAAAAGCGAACATTTTTTTGATGTACTTAACCAGGGTTGCCAGATAAAAAGCCCGGTTGAAATGACTGTGACTCTTTGCCGTGAATTTGGCGTGGTATTTCCCCAGTCATCAGATTACATCAATGCATATTACATGTGGGATTATATAAGATCAACTAATAGTAATCTTCAACAAAATATTGGCGATCCGCCTAACGTTGCAGGATGGGCACCTTATTACCAGGCACCACAGTTCTATGAAATATGGATCAATTCTGATACTTTGCCTAAGCGAAACCAATTCACTGATACAATGGCTAACAATGGCTTTACAAGGAATGGAAAAAATATTAAGATCGATTTTATCGCATTTGCAAAAACATTATCCAATCCAGGCGATCCAAATATTTTAATTGATGACTCTGTTACTTATTTATTTCGATTGCCATTGAGCCAGGCGTCAAAAAATCAATTAAAGACTGATATTTTATTAAGCGGTCAAACACAGGATCATTACTGGACAGATGCATGGATTGCTTATATCGCAAATCCAAGTGATACAGTAAATGCAACAATAATTAAAAACCGGCTACGGGATCTTTATCAATATTTAATGAAACTGGCAGAATATCAATTAGCATAGAGACAAGGCATGCCTTGTCTCTCCATTAAAAATAAAAATGAAAAGGAGAGATTTTATAAGAACAACAAGTACAGGCACAGTAATCCCAGCTGTTATTGGCGGCTTTTCATTAAAAGCTTTTGGTGAAGATTCTCCATTGAATACTTTACTATCAAGCGCTACAGAAACAGATCATGTATTGGTAATTGTTCAGTTAAGCGGTGGTAATGATGGCTTAAATATGGTATTACCAAAAGATTATTATTCAGCATACTTTAGTGCACGAAGCAACATAGCAATTCCCGAAGTAAAAATTCTTACGTTAAATAAATTTGATAAAACAGGCTTGCACCCTGCAATGACGGGAATGCAAAGTTTGTTTAATGAGGGTAAACTCGGCATTGTTCAGGCAGCAGGTTATCCGCAACCAAACTTCTCTCACTTTCGTGCAACAGATATCTGGATGAGTGCTGCGGATAGCACCCAGGTTTTAACCAGTGGTTGGGGCGGCAGGTATTTGAATTATGAGTACCCGAATTTTCCTAATGGTTATCCTACTTCTTCCATGCCCGACCCATTGGGCATACAAATAGGGTCTGTTACTTCTTTAACTTTTCAGGGGCCTGCAGTAAATATGGGAATGAGCATTAGCAACCCTACCAGCTTTTATAATTTATTAAACGGTGTTGAAGATCCTGCACCCAATACTCCGGCAGGAAAGGAATTAAAATATGTAAGGCTTGTATCAAAACAAACGCAGCAATATGCAACTGTTATTAAAGGTGCTGCAGCAAAGGTGCCTGTGCAGGGAACTTATCCTGCAAATAATTCACTGGCGGATCAATTAAAAATTGTTGCACGTTTGGTAAAGGGAGGATTGAAAACAAGATTGTATATGGTTAGCTATGGAGGGTTTGATAATCATTCCCTGCAGGTAAACCCAGCAGATACTACAACCGGCACACATGCCAATTTATTAAAGAATGTATCAGATGCTATAAAAGCTTTTGTGGATGATCTGAAAAATTTAGGTGTTGAAGAAAGAGTTGTTGGGATGACCTTTTCTGAATTTGGAAGAAGAATAAAAAGTAATTCCAGTGGTGGAACTGACCATGGTGCGGCAGCACCAATGATTTTATTTGGTAAAAATGTAACCTCCACTGTTTGGGGCAATAATCCAACGCTTCCAACAAATGCAACAGTGAATGATAATATACCCATGCAGTATGATTTCAGAAGTATATATGCATCCCTGCTGGAAAACTGGCTTTGTGTAAAGAACAGCGATCTGCAAACTATCATGCTTAAAAATTTTCAGAATATTGCTCTTGTAGATAGTGCATCATGTAAAAATGTAGTGCCTAATACAAGCGGTACAAATCTTATCACCAATTCTCCAAATCCATTTACTTCTTCAACAACCATAACTTTTAAAACAGAAGGCGGACATACACTGGTACAAATTATAGATACATTGGGTAGAGTACTATCTACACCTGTTGATAAAGACTATTCTCAGCCCGGAACGTACACTATTCCTTTTGATAGTGGGGTTTTACCTTCAGGCGTTTATTATGTAAGATTGCAAAACGGAACAACACAGCAAGTGCGGGCAATGCTTAAGGTTAGGTGATTGTTATTATAAACTTCGCTTGCTGTATTTAATATCAATATTTTTTCTGAACGGGTATTTTATATCAAAGCAATAAGTTTTATAATTTCCTGTCATGCTGTATTGCGTTTCCGTCAGCAGATTAAATTATTCATTTACGGGCAACCATCACTCTTCCTATCCGTATTAGTAGTTATAATCCATAATAAAAAATTAAAACAACTTTTATGAAAAGGAACAGTATATCAACTTTTATTCTTTACCTGATAATTGGTATAGCTATTATATCGTGCAGCAAATCAGGTGGTACATATGGGTCTCCTACACCACCACCGCCGCCACCTCCGTCAGGCGCTGGTGTTATTGGTATGTCCGGCTCGTCTTTTTCACCTTCTGGTGTTAGTGTTAAAGTGGGTACAAAAGTAACCTGGACCAATAATGATAATGTTGCACATACAGTTACCTCAAATAACGGAACTACCTTTGATAGTGGTACCTTGGCTGTTGGAGCTTCATTCAGCTTTACCCCAACCGTGGCAGGCAGCTTTCCATACCATTGTAATTTTCACGGGGGTATGGCAGGAACTATAACCGTAACCAATTAGCGTGATTATAGGAAGAATAATTTTAATTACTAAATTACTCTTCATTAAGGGTATACATATTTCTGTAACATTCCTTATGGTATGATTGTTTGTCAACAGGCTTATTTTTTTTAACTACTTCAGGTATTTATTGAATGCCGGTTATTATTACATTTGCAACCTTGTTTCGTTTCCTTTTGCTACATTTACAATAACTCATATAAGTCTTTTGTTTAAATCTGTTCACATACTAAGATTTCTCTCTGGCTTATTGCTGATTATTTTTGCTTTAACCATAACACCTAAAAGGTTTCTGCACAGTATGTTTGCAAAACATATTGATAACAAGCCTGCAAAGGATACTGAAAAGCCATACCAGCTAGCCAATTCAGGATATAATTGCGATAATGATAACATGGTTGCAGAATCCACTTTTATAAATGAGCCATATTCTTTTCAATTCCCTTTATTCTTTTCTTTTTCTTCTTATATCATTAAGAATATTTCTTTTTTCTCCAACCCTGCTATTTTTTCTCCACTTCGTGGTCCGCCTGTAAATATTTAGATTAATAAGATGTGCTAATAAACATCTTTGTAATGTATTTTATTACACTTAAATTTTTATTGTGAGCTTACGATTATCCAAAAAAATTATTACAGTTATTGTATTAATCATGGCAACGATCTTTAATAAGGTTGTTGCGCAAACTGACAGTACTGCAACTGACTCTGTGCTGCTAAAACAAGTGGAACAGCAACTGCAGGCAAACGAACAGCAGCAACAACCTGCGCCACAACAAACCCGTTCCGGCATATCATCTAATCCTGATATAGGTGTAGTTGCAGATTTCCGGGGATCTTATTTCAGCCTGGGAAAAAGAAATTTTGATGCTTATCTAAATGAAACGGAAGTCTCATTTCAATCTGTTGTTGATCCATATATCAGGGCGGATTTTTTTGTTTCATTCGGAAGAGATCCTGATACACACAAGTATGGTGCATCAATTGAAGAGGGTTATCTAACAACACTTTCATTGCCGGCAAAATTGCAATTAAAGGTGGGGAAATTTAGAGAAGCTGTTGGCAGATTAAATCCTATACATCCGCATGCACTACCTTTTGTTGATCTGCCAAACGCTTATGTAAATTATTTTGGAGAAGAAGGATTGAATGATGAAGGCGTTTCTTTAAGCTGGCTAACACCTGCAAAATTTTACCAGGAGGTAACCTTCCAGGCAACTTCAGGTGTCGGCGAGTCACCGATCTTTCACCGGGGCGATAATAATCGTTTTATTTATCTCGGGCATATTAAAAACTTTTTTACGCTTAGTGATAATGCAACACTGGAGTTCGGACTAACAGGTATTACAGGGCCAAATGATTCATCAAGCAATACGAATATTGCAGCAGCAGATATTACCTACAAATGGAAGCCTGTTCAAATGAATACTTATAAATCTTTAACATGGCAGAATGAAATATTTTTCGGCAATGCAAAATATGCTGCAAATAAAATGTCCAATTCGTTCGGGCTTTATTCGTTTGTAGAATATCAAATTGCCAAGCGCTGGTTTTTAACAGCAAGATATGATTATGCACAAAAACCATTTGATAAAAGTATAGTCGAACAGGCCTATTCTTTAAGTTCCGGATGGCTGGCAACAGAGTTTCAAAAGATAGAATTTGAAGGGAAATTCACTAGTGTTAATGTTCAGCCAGACTACAACCAATTTTGGATACGCTGGATCTTTGTAATTGGCGCACATGGCGCACATCAGTATTAAACAATTTAAAAATTCAAACAGAAAACATACGATCATGAAAAAAGTATTTTCCATTTTCAATATACTTATTATAGCTGTTCCTTTTGTGTATGCAGCACCCATTAAAGTGGTTACTACAACAATGGATACCAAAAGCATTACTGAAATGATAGGAGGCAATAAAGTATCTGTACAATCTATAGCAACAGGTTATCAAAATCCGCACTTTGTTGATCCAAAGCCCAGCTATATTATTAGTTTATCAAACGCTAATCTTTTTGTAACAGTCGGGCTTGATCTTGAAACAGGATGGTCACCTCAATTACTTTCCAGTTCAAGAAATCCTAAAATTCAAAAAGGTTCACCTGGTTATGTAGATGCATCCGAAGGTGTAGGTTTGCTGCAGGTTCCATCATCAGTAAACAGGGGAGAAGGTGATATTCATATTTATGGTAACCCTCACTACTGGCTCGATCCATTGAATGGAAAAGTTATTGCAAGAAATATTGCAAACGGTTTGGAACGTATTGATCCCTCAAACAAAGATTTTTATGAAACCAACCTTCATGTTTTTTTTGCACGGGTTGACATAAAATTAAAAGAATGGTCAGCGAAGATGGCGCCATACAGGGGAAGTAAAATAATTGCCTATCACAATGAGTGGGTTTATTTTGAAAGAAGATTTGGTTTGCAGATAGTTGATTTTATGGAGCCAAAACCGGGTATTCCTCCTTCACCTTCTCAATTGGTTAAAGTGATAAGAGAAGTACAGGCAAATAAAGTTAAGGTTATTATTTCTTCACCTTATTTCACCACTTCGTCATCAGATGTTGTGGCAAAGCAAACAGGTGTAAAGGAGTTAACACTTGCTACTTCTGTTGGTGCATTCAGCAACATAAAAAATTATTTTGATCTTTTTGATTATGATATTGGCCAACTGGTTAGCGTTCTTAAATAGTTATCTTTAAAATTTAATTCTTAAAACTTATTACAATGTTTGATATGTTCCAGTTGCCATTTATGGTACAGGCCTTTGCAGCAGCAGTTATTACAGGGGTTCTATTATCTTATATGGGGGTGCATGTTGTGGGAAGGGGAATAGTTTTCGTTGATCTTGCACTCGGGCAAATTTCCTCTTTGGGTGTTGCGTTTGCAGCATTTATAGGAACAGGGCTTACGTCGATACCATTAATATTTACTTTGGTAGGTGCTTTATTAATGTCATTTATTAATATCCGGGATAAAAGATTAAAACAAGAGGCGATCATCGGGATCTTATATGCATTTGCATCTGCACTTACAGTATTACTTATCTCAAAAACTGCTCATGGCGATTCTGACATACAGGAAGTTCTTTTTGGAAATATCTTATCAGTGAGCTGGGAACAAATAAAGTTAGTAGGTGTTGTTTTTGGAATTATTTTATTGGTCCAGGTAATATTCTTCCGGAAGTTTTTCAACCTTACCGAATCCTTTGAAAGTGGAGTAAATCATCTTGTAGGGATTTTTAATATCTGGAATTTTTTATTTTATATTTCGATTGGATTAGCTATTGTTTTTGCAGTAAAGATAAATGGGGTGATCCCTGTTTTTTCTTATCTTATCATTCCCGCGGTTTCTGCTATTATGATTACAAAAAGTAAGACAGCAGTTTTAATAATTGCAATAATTATCAGTATAGTTGGCGGTTTTTTTGGATTGAATTTTTCTTTCCATTATGATTTCCCGGCTGGCTCATCAATTGTTGTAGTACTTGGCGGTATATTTATTTTAGCATCAGTGTATAGGATAATTATAGGTATAGCCATTAATAAAAAACAAACGGAAAGTATTCATTGATCATTTCCAATTTATAACCAGTGGTCCGTTCGATTTATAAACAGGATCACTTTCAGGTAAGGGAACTTTTTTTATATTTTTATCTGCTTCGGGGCGATCATCAGGATCGCCTTTTTTAATATCATAATCTTTTCCATCAGGATAGGCCCCTACACATTTAAAATGGGTTTCGGGGCCAACATTTCTATGGGCAACACCAGCGGGTATAATTATGATATCGCCTTTTTCAATAAGCTGTGTTATACCTTTTGCGCCGCCCAATTCAATAATTGTGTTACCCTCATAAACACCTAACACCTCATGAGTAATGCTGTGATAATGGTGGTAATCGTAAATACCATTACGCCATGAGTTGGTCCAGTTATTTTTTTTAAAGATGTCTTCGATAATTGTTGCAGCATGTTCTTCCGGCAGGGTTACTGCATTTTTATAAATAAGAACCGGCAGCTGGCTGTTTGGAAATGTACCATCATCTTTTAGTAACTTCTTAATAATTTCCGGATTTTTATTTATTGAAAATTTCATGGTTGCTTTTTATTTCTCATATCAACATTTATGCCTTTAAAAATAATGTTGTGTAATTTTATTACATGATAGAAATATCCATAAACACACCTGCATTATTATTTCCTGCAATTACTTTATTAATGCTTGTTTATACAAACCGATTTTTGGCAATTGCAAACAGGATAAGAAGTTTGCATGAGAACTATAATAAAGTAGAAGTGAAACATATTGCTATCGGGCAGTTAAAAAGCCTGAGAGCAAGATTAAACCTTATACGTTACATGCAGGGGCTTGGGGCGCTGAGTTTTTTTTGCTGTGTATTATCTATGTATTTTATTTACAGAAGCTGGATGAATGCAGCTCATATAATTTTTGCTGCCAGCCTGATAACTTTACTTGCTTCCATTGTTATGTCATTTATCGAAATTCAGCAAAGTACAAAAGCGCTTGAGCTTGAATTAAGTGATATTGAAGAATTGGGAAGAGCAAATATTTTTACAGATATGTTTTACAGGGAAGGGCATAAAGAGGAATAGGCAATATTCAATAGACAATAAGCAATTTGTTTGGAATTACTCTTCATTAATGTGTAGTTCTACTGTTGGAGCATGCTCATAATTTTCATTGTACTTAATAAAGAAATAAATGTATACTGATCTGCTGAGCCGCATAAGCCAGGGCTGTAATACGATTATTAATACAGTATTGGTAAGCAACCAGTAAAATATCCTGTTATCTTCTGTGGAAATACCTATCAATATCCACCATACAATAAAAGTAAAGCCGGATAAAAGAACAACGAGAAAGTAGCTAACGTAACCTGTGCCATACCAAAAGCCAACTTCCAGGTCAAATTTTTGTTTGCAAAGAGGGCATTGATCATACATGTCAAAGATGTGCTTCAGGTTTAATTTTTTATAAGGATTATTGTTTTTAAACATGCTGCCTCTTCTGCATCGTGGGCAACGCATGATTAAAATGCTCCATAAAAAATTTGGGCTGGGCTTCCGCACAATCATGCGGCAAAGGTAATTGCAATCAATTTAATGCTGCAGGCTGTGTTGCTATCTTTTTTCTTTCGCCAATCTGTTGGCGCCACATTGCATAATACAATCCCATTTGAGAAATTAAATTTTCATGTGTTCCTGTTTCTACCACTTCTCCTTTTTCCAACACATAAATTCTGTCAGCATGCATAATGGTACTAAGGCGGTGAGCAATTAAAATAGTTATTTGTTGCTGTTGTGATGAAACCTGTTTAATGGTGTTGGTAATATCTTCTTCTGTGAGAGAATCCAATGATGATGTTGCTTCATCAAAAATTAATAAATGGGGATGACGAAGCAATGCCCGTGCAATAGACAGTCTTTGTTTTTCTCCACCGGAAACTTTTATGCCCCCTTCTCCAATTAATGTCTCCAGGCCATGATCCGCCCTTGCTAATAAATTATCACACGATGCTTTGTGCAATGCATCTAAAACTGCTTCATCACTGGCTGATGGATTTACAAATAACATATTCTCTTTTATAGTTCCGGCAAATAGTTGTGTATCCTGCGTTACAAAACCTATCTGCGTACGAAGTGTATCAAAGTCAATATTATTGCCATCGATATTATTGTATAGAATTTTTCCTTCCAGTGGCCGATATAATCCAACCAATAATTTCACCAATGTTGTTTTACCTGAACCAGACGGGCCTACAAATGCAATTGTTTCTCCTGTTTTTACATCGAAGCTGATATTGTTTAATGCAGGCTGGTTGGCAGTTTGATGCTTGAATTTTACATTTTGGAATTCGAGCTCTTCAATACTTCCGAAGTTTGTAGGAGCGTCTGGCTTTTGCTCCGGCGCCTTTATCATAAGGTTATGAAAATTATTTAAAGATGCTTCTGCTTCCCGGTAGGTAATAATAATATTTCCTATTTCCTGCAAAGGGCCAAAAATAAAAAACGAATAAAATGTAAGCGTTAGTAATTGTCCGGGTAAAATAATATTTCCAAAAATCAGCCACATCAGCATGAACATTATTACCTGGCGTAATGCATTTACAAATGTTCCCTG
The DNA here is from genome assembly GCA_043749085.1 of Chitinophagales bacterium. Taxonomy (GTDB): domain Bacteria; phylum Bacteroidota; class Bacteroidia; order Chitinophagales; family Chitinophagaceae; genus Ginsengibacter. The sequence goes on along the minus strand of JAYVEA010000324.1, from coordinate 6,192 downwards.
TATAAAACTTAAGCTTCGTATACTTTTTACTTTCTTTAATTCAAGACCTAAAATTTTATAAGTATTGTTATTAAGTCTTTTTACTTCCTGGTCGGTTAGCCCAAGGCTTTTAACTAATTCAATATTTCTTAAACTTTCAGTTGTAGTACCGGCAAGTGAAGTGGTTTCTTTAACGATGGTTTTTTGTATTATTTTAATTCTCTTGCTTAAAAATCCGGTAAGAAGAGATAGGAAAACAATGCCGCCAAAATACACAGGCATTATTGACCAGTGAAGTGTAAATGAGTAAATAGAAACAAAAATTACACCTACCAGTAAACCAAATAAAATATTGATAAATGATACGATGAATTTTTCAGTATCCGTCCGCACTTTTGTAAGAATGCTTAATGTTTCGCCGCTTCGCTGATCTTCAAATTCCTGGAAAGGCAACCTCAATGAATGCCGCAAACCATCTGTAAATAATTTTGCTCCAAATTTTTGAACTATCACATTTCCAAAATAATCCTGGAAGGCTTTTGCAATTCTTGATATCATTGCTACACTAACCAGCATTCCTAAAAAACCAAGTACTCCCCATATAAATTCAGATTGAGTTCGTGTGCCTGTAGAGTGAAAAATATTTTTGCTATCATAGTAGCCTGTATCATGAGCGTGTACCCCATAAACCTGGAACATTTTACCAAAAAAATATGGATCAAGCATAGAAAATACCTGGTTAATGGCCGCAAGAAAAAGCGCTAAAGCCAGTAACCACTTATAAGGTTTTAAATAAGAGAGTAATAATTTCATTCTGTAAATTTAAATGAATAATAGGCACGGTAAGTACGAGAGCTTAATCGGCAATTAATGAATGAAATTTTTTACCCGCATTTTGTGATAATTGATTTATCATTTTTGGTTTTACTATATAACTTTTAATTATTTCATTTGTTGCAGCATATGCCAGAAGGTTATCGGGAAAAAATTGTATGGGTGTTTGTAATTGATTTAATTTTTGTGCTCCTGTATTAGTGATAGCATATCCATGTGTATGATCATGATAGCCGGCAGTGAAAATATTTTTGGTAATTCTTTTGGGATATAAGTTGCTGATGAGTTTATGACTATATTTTATCATTCCTAAAAAATGCTGTAAATGATATATGCCTTTTTTAAAATAATGTATCGGTTTAAGCTCTTCGTTTTTATCATAGCCTAAATAAAAAAGTTCCCAATCCGGTGGAAGATCAATTAGTACTTGTGAGAACAGCCTTATAGCTTGTTTGTCAATCACAATATCATCCTCCATAATTAAAACTTTTTGATAATTATTTTTAATTACATCCTCATAGACTAACTTATGGCTCCATGAGCAACCTATCATTCCCGCCGGCATAGGTTTGTGATAACGATGATGTTTTTTTGCCAGTTTCTCATTATAAATATTTCGTTTTTCAAGGTCTTTTTTATCGAACTCCAGTTTATCCTGACCATAGAAAATTGTATAGTTCAATCCATTCAATTCTTTTATTAGATGTTCGTGGCGATCTGTGGCCCTCTTTAATGTGATGACATAAATTTTATCACAGAAAGAATTCAGTGAATTAAAAAATGATTGTAAATCGCTCATATTAAAAGTTATCCGTTTTTTTATTACCCTGCCCAACCTTCCCTGTCCAAACTCCTGTACTGTATTGCTTCTGCAAGATGTTCAACTTTTATATCATCAGTGCCGGCAAGGTCTGCAATAGTTCTGCTTACTTTTAAGATCCTGTCATATGCTCTTGCCGAAAGATTTAGCTTTTCCATTGCCACTTTTAAAAGATTGGAACCGGCCTGAGATATTACACAAATCTCTTTAAGCATTTTACTGCTCATTTGGGCATTGCAATAAACCCCCGGATTATATTTGTATCGTTCTGATTGACGCTCCATTGCTTTAATAACTCTCTCACGAATACTTTCACTTTTTTCTGATCTGTCAACAGAAGATAATTCACTGAAAGCAACGGGTGTTACTTCAACATGAAGATCGATCCTGTCTAACAATGGCCCTGAAATTTTATTGAGATACTTTTGAACTGCCCCCGGAGGACAGGTACATTCTTTATCAGGATGATTGTAAAAGCCGCATGGGCAGGGATTCATAGAGGCTATTAACATAAAGCTCGCAGGAAATTCCAGCGCAACTTTTGCTCTTGAAATAACGATCTTTCTTTCTTCCATCGGCTGCCGCATTACTTCCAGAACGGTTCTTTTAAATTCCGGTAATTCATCTAAAAATAAAACACCATTATGTGCCAATGAAATTTCTCCGGGCTGCGGAATGCCTCCGCCACCAACAAGCCCTGCATCAGAGATTGTATGATGTGGTGAACGAAATGGACGTTTTGAAATTAATGTTGAATTCTCAGGCAGCTTGCCTGCAACGCTATGGATTTTTGTTGTCTCTAAAGCTTCCTGCAAAGTAAGCGGGGGAAGTATGGTTGGCAAACGCTTTGCCAGCATGGTTTTTCCAGCACCGGGCGGACCGATTAATATTGCATTATGTCCACCCGCTGCAGCTATCTCCAAGGCTCTTTTAATATTTTCCTGGCCTTTAACATCGCAGAAATCAATTTCATAATCATCCTGTGCATGCGCAAACTCTTCTCTTGTGTTTACAACCGTTGGCTTCAATCCCTCTTCACCATTGGTAAAAAAATCAATCACTTCCTGCAAATGACCAACTCCGTAAACATTTAAATTATTTACCATGCCTGCTTCCCTTGCATTTGCGTTGGGCAAAATAAGGCCTTTAAAATTTTCTTTACGGGCCTGTATGGCAATGGGCAAAGCACCTTTAATTGGCCTGATAGTCCCATCCAAACTAAGCTCGCCCATTATCACATATTTATCCAGCGCTTCATAATTTTCCAGTTGTTCTGACGCTGCTAAAGTGCCAATGGCAATGGGAAGATCGAAGGCGGTGCCGCTTTTGCGAATATCAGCCGGTGCAAGGTTTACAACCACCTTTGTCCTGGGAAAATGATAGCCATTTGTTTTGATTGCGCTTTCCATTCTCTCCAAACTTTCTTTCACGGCATTGTCTGCCAAACCTACGATGGATGTGAATTTACCGCTGCTTACATTCACTTCAACGGTTATGGTAATTGCCTCCACACCATACACGGCGCTGCCATAGGTTTTAACTAACATGTATTGAAAATAAAGAAAAAATATTTATGTGGGGCTATCGGCATTAAATCATTTGTCATCTTCAGTTCCGGTCTTTCGCTTTTACTCCTCACGCCTGCGCACAAAGCAAACGCTTCGTTGTGGGGTAATCGCTTCAGCCCGGCAGCCTGTCATCAAAAGAAATTTATTCAGCGGTTTTAATTAAATTAATAATTAGTATTGGAGATATATAGATTTTCATCTATGAATTATTAGCTTTATTCATTAAATTTGAGAAATAACTTTCATGCATAATTATAAGATTTTATTACAAAAGGAACCCGAAGGAGGTTTTACAGTTACCGTACCTGCCTTGCCCGGTTGTATAACTTACGGAGAAAATCTGGATGAAGCAATTGCCATGGCAAAAGAAGCAATTGAACTGTACGTTGAAGAACTTAGGGAACGTGGCGATGAAATTCCTGATAATAATAATACCCTGGAATACTCTTTAAATTTAGAACATGCATGAACCTGTCACCAAAGTATTTAATAAAACTGCTCGGGCAGCATGGTTTTATTTTCAAACGCTCTAATGGGTCTCACCATCTTTATTATAATTCAGAAAGAAATATTACGGTTATTGTTCCTGTGCATGGAAATAAAGACATGCGGAAAGGAACATTTATGGCAATTCTTAAACAGGCAGGTATTGAATTAAACAGGTGATATGATAGCCACATGGGTAGGAAATTTTAGAAAATTTGTGCGCTACAACTCCTCCAGCAACTCAATTACCTTTTCTCTTTTTAAAATTAAATAACCGATCCTGTCGTTACTGATACCTTCTTTTAACTGGTAACTGAATTTTAATTGTTCATCATCTACAGTAGCTTCAAAATATTTAAAACAAATATTGCTATGACTCTTAAGGGCTTCACCGATTTCATATAAGTGCGTAGAAAGAATGAACAACGAATTCTTAATTTTTATCAATCCTTCAATAACCACACTGCTGCATTTCATTGCATCCTGTACATTGGTGCCTTTAAAGAGTTCATCAATTAGTATCAGCCATTTTCTTCCATCAGTAATTTTTAGAATAGTGTTTTTTATTCTTTGCACTTCATTATAAAAATAACTTTCGCCCTTTGCAATATTATCTACCACATTAATATTACTGAGCAATCCATCAAATAAAGTGAGCTGCATTAATTTTGCAGGAACTCCTATGCCTATGTGTGCAAGAAATACGGCAACACCAACAGATTTTATAAAAGTACTTTTACCCGCCATGTTAGCTCCGGTTAAAAACAAAAAATTATTATCCTGATTCAGAACAACATCATAAGCAACAGGCTCCGGTAATAAAATATGATACAGCCCTATAGCCTGCACAGTTGGCGCCCCACTTTCAATAAACGTTGGAAATATTAAATCAAATTTATCAACAGCCATTGCCATTCCATACCATGCATCAAGCTGGGAGTAAATTTCCAATAAGTCAAAAATATTTCGTTTGTAATGATAATGCAGAAAGTTAGCCAGTTGTAGCATTTCAATGATTGTTAAATCATCACTGTTTTCTTTTTTTTGAATGATATTGAACTGTTCTTTATTAATAATTTTTTCTGCTCTTTGTAATAGCTTTTTGAGCGGTTCCGGTGATTCGTCATTTAAAAAAGTATTAGTAAGAATCTGCATTCCTTTAATAAAATCAAAGCCATGCCCTGTGGAGTATTTCACCAATGAAAAATCCGATCTATGAAAAAGCTTGTAAGCATACGCCGAGACAGTAGAAGGATATGCTGGAATCTTATCAAATGTGGTTTCATAAAATTTATGGATGACCATGATGCTGCCATTGCTTATCATTTCGGGCCACAATTCTTTTTTTTGCTGAATAATTTTAAGGGTTTTCTGGATGCCTTTTATGTCTTCAATATTATTAAGAGACATACTAAAAGCCTGTTTCAGCTTAGCCCTTCCACCATTTGTCCTGGTAAAATTAAACTTATGAAAAATAGAAGATTCCTCTTCCTGATCAAAAATGGATAGATCATTTAATGTGGGTTTGTCTATTTCCAATTCTTAAAGTTTATTCAGTTAAATAAAAGTCTTTCTCCTTTTAAAGATTCATTAAACATGTCATTTCCATAAACACAATTCCCATTAACAAAAGTATGAGTGATACCTGCCGGAAATGTTTCACCTTCCAATGGGCTCCATCCGCATTTATATAAAAGATTTTCATTTTTTGCTGTTGTACTTTCATTTAAGTCAACAACAACTAAATCTGCAAAATATCCTTCACGTATATAGCCGCGGTTCTCAATTTTAAAACATTCTGCAACAGCATGGCTCATTTTTTCAACGATCTTTTCTAAAGAGATTCTTCCTTCTTTAAAATATTTCAGCATTAATAATAATGAATGCTGAACAAGTGGTAAACCTGAATGTGCATTTTCATAAGGGGCCTGTTTTTCTGTTAAAGTGTGCGGCGCATGATCTGTTGCAATTACATCCAAACGATCATCCAGTAAGGCCTTCCATAAGGCTTCTTTATTATGTTTAGATTTAATTGCAGGATTACATTTTATTAGATAACCAAGCTTTTCATAATCATCGGCTGTAAAATGTAAATGATGAACACAAACTTCTGCTGTTATCTTTTTTTCTTTCAAAGGAATTGTATTATCAAACAATTCCAATTCTTTTTCCGTAGAAATGTGTAATACATGCAAACGGCTGTTATATTTTTTTGCCAGTGAAACAGCAAATGATGAAGAGCGATAACAGGCTTCTCCATTTCTTATGCGTGGATGATCTGATGGATATAATTCTCCCTTTTGTTTTTTAAATTTCTCATAATTTGCTTTGATAATATTTTCATCTTCGCAATGAGTTGCAATTAACAATTCGCCTTCGCTAAAAATTTTATTAAGTGTTTCTTCTTTATCAACCAGCATATTCCCTGTACTGGAACCCATAAATATTTTTACTCCGCAAACTTCTTTTTTTCTTTTATTCATTCGTAAAACTTCATCAGCATTA
>JAYVEA010000323.1:0-8836 GCA_043749085.1 Chitinophagales bacterium | reverse complement strand
TAGGCAATCCCAGCAACTTCGTCCGCATTTTAGAATTATTTGACCAACAATTTAATTCACTTAAAAATGTAATGAGCAGTTATTCCATTTCAGATGAGGAAACAAAGGCGATTCTTAAAAAAGTATATCTGGATACAAATTATTTATTAGATCCTCATGGTGCGGTTGGGTATTTGGGTTTAGAAAAATATATGCAACAACATCCCGGTTTGCAGGGATTTTTTTTAGAGACAGCTCATCCCGTAAAATTTTATGATGTTGTTGAACCAATCACACAGCAACCTGTACCTATGCCTGATGTAATAAAAAGGCTGTTAAATGAGAAAAACCAAAGTATAAAAATGGAAGTAAGCTATGATGCATTAAAAGATTATTTGTTGGCAAAATAAACCTCTATTTTGAATGACGCTGCTTAAGATTTTCAATAACATCGTTCAATACAAAGCCTTTTGCTTTTAATAAAACAAGATAATGGAAAAAGAGATCTGCTGCTTCATTTTTAAATTTCTCTGCATCATTATCTTTTGCTTCAATAATTAATTCCACAGCCTCCTCTCCTACTTTTTGCGCAACTGCATTTATCCCTTTTGTAAATAATAAACTCGTATAAGATTTTTCATTGGGGTTTTCTTTTCTATCTGCAATAATTTTTTCTAATACAGAAATAAAATTATCAGAATGATTTTGCTCGTTAAAACATGTATCAGCTCCGGTATGACAAACAGGCCCATCAGGCTTTGCTTTGATCAAAAGAGTATCATTATCACAATCTGTTTTTATATCAATAAGATGCAAATAATTTTCACTCTTTTCACCTTTAGTCCACAAACGCTTTTTAGTTCTGCTATAAAAAGTAACCAGTTTTGTTTCTTCAGTTTTTTGTAATGCTTCTTCATTCATAAACCCCAGCATTAGCACAACATTGCTTGTGGCATCCTGCACTATTGCAGGAACTAATCCATCGGTATATTTAGCAAACTCTGGCTTCTTATTCATATTCTTACATTTATATTATTCTCTTTAAGATACTTTTTTAAAACAGGTATTTCAATTTCTTTATAATGAAAGATGCTCGCCGCCAATGCCGCATCAGCATTAGCTTTGGTGAAGACTTCTGTAAAATGTTTCATAGTTCCTGCGCCACCCGAAGCAATTATCGGAACAGGAAGCATACCGGATAATATGGAGGTTATATCCAAAGCAAATCCGTTTTTTGTTCCATCATGGTTCATGGATGTAAGTAAAATTTCTCCTGCTCCAAGATCAACACCCTGCCTTGCCCAGTCTATCGTTTTAATTTCTGTTTTTGTTCTGCCTCCATTTAAATAAACATACCATTCACCATCATTTTCCCTTTTAGTATCGATAGCCAATACTACACACTGGCTTCCAAAATCATTTGCTATTTGTGTAATTAGCTCAGGACGTTTATATGCAGCAGTATTTACAGAAACTTTATCTGCTCCATGTTGCAACAACTCTGATACATTTTCCACAGACGAAATGCCCCCACCCACTGTAAATGGAATATTGATATTTGAGGCCAGTTTCTTTACCAGTTCAACCAGTGTTTTTCTTTTTTCAATAGTTGCTGTAATATCAAGAAATACTAATTCATCTGCACCCTGTTGCGAATAGAATTTAGCAAGTTCAACAGGATCGCCTGCATCACGGATATTTTCAAAATTGATACCTTTAACGGTTCTTCCATCTTTTATATCCAGACACGGTATGATGCGCTTTGTCAACCCACGCCCCCTAAATCCCTCTGAAAGGGGACTTCGAAAGTTATTACTGGTTGAATCACTTTTCATTATTTAAATTTAATTCTGCTAACTCTTTTAATGTTATTTTTCCTTCGTAGATCGCTTTGCCAATGATGACACCACCACAACCAATATTTTTTATTTCCTGTACATCTTCTATTTTACTAACACCACCGCTTGCAATTAAATTTATTGAAGGAAATGTTTTCATAATTTTCTGGTACAACTCAATAGAAGGTCCCTGCATTACACCATCTTTTGAAATATCTGTACAAAAAATATTTTGAGCGCCTATCGCCAGCATCTTACCTATAAACTCAAAAATAGTAATGCCTCCATCTTCAAGCCACCCGCTGATCTTTATTTTTTCGCCCAAGACATCAGCACCAATTAAAATTTTATCAGCACCGAATTCCAATAGCCATTCTTCCACAATTTCGGGATGCTTAACTGCAATGCTTCCTAATGTTACAATGGAAGCACCTGCATTAAAAACACTGCTCACATCTTCTATGTTTTTTATTCCTCCACCAAAATCAATTACCAGCTTTGTATTAGAAGCAATTGATTCCAATACATTTAAATTCTGAATACTGCCGGCTTTTGCGCCATCAAGATCTACTATATGTAAGCGTTGTAAACCTGTATCCTCAAAGGTTTTAGCAGCATTCAAAGGATCTTCATAATATATTTTCTGCTTTGTAAAGTCTCCTTTCGTAAGCCTTACACACTTGCCGTTGATAATGTCTATCGCAGGAATGATTTGAAACCCCTCCGTCCCTAAAAGGGAACCTGCTTTTTCTATGTTATCCTTCATTCTGATTTTTTACTTCCCTTTAGGGTTAGGGCAAATTTAAAAAATTAAATAAAATTTTGTCACCAACTTCTGCCGACTTCTCTGTATGAAACTGAACTCCGTAAAAATTATTTTTTCGGATAACAGCGCTGTAAGGAAAAATATAATCAGTTGTAGCTATTGTTTCTTTCCCGGCCTCTGCATAATAGCTGTGCACATAGTAGACAAATGAATCTTCCATTACACCTTCAAATAATGGTGATGATAAATTATAAATATTGTTCCATCCCATTTGCGGAATTTTAAAATTTATTTTTTCAGAAACAAACTTCTTAACATTTAAATCTATAATTCCTAACCCGGTTGTATCATTTTCTTCTGAATGATTACATAATAATTGCATTCCAACACAAATGCCTAACACTGGTTGGATAAGTTGTTTAATCACCTCATCAAGTTTTTTTTCTTTAAGACTTTGCATTGCGGAATAAGCATTTCCCACTCCCGGGAAAATTACTTTATCAGCGCTCTTAATTTCATTCTGATCATCGGTTACAATAGCATTGTAACCTAAACGCTCCAAAGCATATTGAACACTTTGAACATTACCGGCATTATATTTTATGATTGCAATATTCATAATCCCCAAACCTCCTAAAGGGGCTTAATTATTTTTTATAAAGTTCCTTTTGTTGAAGGAAGTGAATTATTATTGATATCTCTTTTCACCGCCATTTTAATTGTTTTTGCAAAGGCCTTAAAAATAGATTCTATTTTGTGGTGCTCATTTGTTCCTTCAGCTTTTATATTGAGATTACACTTTGCTGCATCGCTGAATGATTTAAAAAAATGATGAAACATTTCTGTGGGCATCTCTCCGATCTTTTCTCTTTTAAAGTCTGCCTCCCACACCAGCCAGCTTCTTCCTCCAAAATCTACGGCAACCTGCGCAAGACAATCATCCATTGGTAATAAAAAACCGTAACGCTCAATTCCTCTTTTATTTCCCAAAGCCTTTGCTATGGCTTCGCCCAAAGCAATTCCAACATCTTCAATAGTATGATGCTCATCAATGTGCAGATCTCCTGTGCATTTAATATCCAGATCAATATTTCCATGCCTTGCAATTTGCTCCAGCATATGATCAAAAAAATCAAGCCCTGTTTTTACATCAGCTTTTCCTGTTCCGTCTAAATTTAATTCTATCGTAATTGCTGTTTCATTGGTTTTTCTTTCATGCAGAATTTTGCGTGAAGGAAGCTTGAGAAACTCATAAATATCTTTCCAGTTAATTGTTTCAAGAGCAATAATTTCGTTTAATTCTTCAGCCGATTCCTTAACCTCTGTTGCGCCAAGATCATTATGATTATTTAACCATAAAGCTTTACACCCAAGGTTTTTGGCAAGCAGTACATCTGTTATGCGGTCACCAATTACAAAAGAATTTTTAATATCATATTTCTCTTTGTTAAGATATTCGTTGAGCATTCCAATTCCCGGTTTTCTTGTTGGAGCATTATCAGATGGGAATGTTCTATCAATAAATACTTTATCGAAAAAGATATCCTCGTTTTCAAGGCTCTTCATTATAAAATCATGTACAGGATAAAAAGTATTTTCCGGAAATACATCAGTGCCAAGCCCATCCTGGTTGGTAACCATCGCCAATTCATAATCTAACTCTTTTGCGATCTTCGTCATATATTCAAACATATGCGGATAGAATTCAAGTTTAGGAAATGAATCAAGCTGGTATGTGGGCGGGGCTTCTTTTATAAGTGTACCGTCTCTGTCAATAAATAAAAGTTTCTTAGCCCCCTGCGCCCCTGAAGGGGGATTGAGATCTTTACTTTTTTCGGTTGCTGCTTTACTAATCATACGTTTTTAATATTTGTATCAATTCAAGATTTTCTTCAGGTGTGCCGATTGTAATGCGTAAACAATTATCACACATAATTTCTTTGCTCCTGTTCCTTACAATAATTTTATTTTTTGACAGATAGCTGTACAAGGTATTAGCATCATCAACTCTTACCAATAAAAAATTCGCATCGCTCTCAAATATCTTTTTTACAAAAGAAAAACCGGATAACTCTTTTATTAGAAATTCTTTTTGTTCAATAAGCTGATTTACCCATTCATTCACCTGCGGACTATTTTGCAAAGCTTCAATGGCTAATTGCTGCGATGCCTTATTAATATTATATGGCGGCTTTACTTTATTAAACAATTCAATTATTTGTAGAGAAGCGAAAGCCAATCCCAACCTTAAAGACGCAAGTCCCCATGCCTTTGAAAGTGTTTGCATCACAATGAGATTTTTATACCCTGCAAGTTCCTGTATAAATGTTTTTTGTCTTGAAAAATTAATATATGCTTCATCAATAATCACAATGCCGGCAAAATTATTAAGCAATTGCTCAATATCATTTCTATTCATACTGTTACCCGTTGGATTATTAGGAGAGCATACAAAAAGAAGTTTGGTATTGTGATCAGTAGCAGCTAATATGCCTTCAACATCTAACTGAAAATCTTTGGTAAGATTTACTTTTCTTATTTGAACGTCATTGATGTTCGCACTCACTTCATACATGCCATAAGTTGGCGGGCAAATGATAACATTATCTTTTCCGGGATTGCAAAATATTCTGTAAGCAAGATCAATAACCTCATCGCTGCCATTACCTATGAAAATATTTTCTGCAGCGATCCCTTTTATTTTTGAGAGCCCAGATTTTAATTTCCATTGCAGGGGATCGGGGTAGCGATTAAACCTCACCCCCGCCCCCTCTCCTGCAGGAGAGGGGAGAAGAACCGGAGAGCCAAAACTATTTTCATTGGCATCAAGAAATACAGAGGCCTCACCCTTAAATTCATGGCGGGCAGATGAATAAGGAGTGAGTTTCTTTATATTATCTCTTACTAATTTTTGCAATTCAAATGTCATTATGCTCTTTATTTTTTAATCTTATTGATACTGCATTTTTATGTGCATTCAATCCTTCTGCTGCAGCCATTACTTCAACTGCATTTCCAATATTCTGTAATCCTTCTTTATTAAGATTTTGATAAGTTATTTTCTTTACAAAACTATCCAATGATACTCCCGAATAAGCTTTTGCATATCCATTCGTAGGCAATGTATGATTGGTGCCTGATGCATAATCACCGGCACTTTCAGGAGAATAATGACCAAGAAAAACACTGCCGGCATTTATCACTTTTTCTCCTAACAATTCTGCCTTATCTGAAGCTATTATTAAATGTTCAGGAGCATATTTATTCAGCAGGTCAAAAGCCTTATGGACATTTTCCATTACTATATAACGACTATTACATAAGGCTTTTTCAATTATATCCTTTCGTGATAATAATTGTAACTGCACATCTATTTCCTTTTTCACATTATCAACTATCTGTTGTGAAGCCGCAACTAAAATTACCTGGCTATCCACTCCATGCTCAGCCTGGCTTAATAAGTCCAGCGCAACAAAAGATGGGTTGCAGCTTTCATCTGCATAAACGGCAACCTCACTGGGTCCGGCCGGCATGTCAATTGCAATACCTTCGCTGCTTATTATTTGTTTTGCAGTTGTTACATATTGATTGCCAGGCCCGAATATTTTATACACAGAAGGAATGCTTTCAGTTCCATAAGCCATAGCAGCTATTGCCTGTACACCGCCTATCTTATAAATATTTTTTAATCCCAACAAATGAGCAACATATAATATTACCGGATTTACTCCTCCATTTTTATCGGCAGGAGTACAAATAATTATTTCCCTGCAACCTGCCAGCAGAGAGGGAATGCCAAGCATTAACAATGTAGAAAATAATGGTGCTGTTCCACCGGGTATATACAAACCCACCTTTTCAATAGCAACAGATTTACGCCAACACATTACCCCGGAAGAAGTTTCAATTTGCTTTACTTCTTCCTGTTGTGAACGATGAAATTTTTCAATATTTTCTTTTGCCAGTTGAATTGCATCCTTCAATTGATTGCTTACAGCCAACAAAGCTTCCTGAATTTCATCTTCACTTACTCTAAAATTATTTAATTCAACTCCATCAAACTCCAACGAATATTTTTTTATTGCTTCATCACCGTTCTGTTTCACATCAAGTAAAATATCTGAAACAACAGCTTTAATTTCCGCATTATTAATCTGCGGACGCTGAATTATTTCAGTCCATTTTTCTTTTAAAGGATTTATAAAAGTTTGCATATTATATTATCATCTTTTCAATAGGTACAACTAAAATTCCTTCAGCACCCAATGCTTTTAATTTTTCTATCACATCCCAAAATACATCTTCATTTACAACACTTTGCACACTACTCCATCCTTGTTCTGCCAAAGGCACAACAGTAGGGCTTTTCATACCAGGTAATAAATCAGCTATGTGTTGCAGTTGATGATTGGGAGCATTAAGCAAAATATATTTATTATTTTTTGCTGTTTTAACCGCATTTATTCTTAACAATAATTTTTCCAGAATGCCTTTGTTTTCTTCTGATAAATTTTTATTGGCACATAATATCGTCTCGGAGCGTAATACAACTTCCACTTCTTTTAATCCATTTGTAAAAAGCGTACTACCACTGCTTACCAAATCACAAATTGCATCTGCTAATCCAATTCCAGGTGCTATTTCAACGGAACCACTAATCTCATGAATCTCTATATTTACTTTTTTCTCTGCAAGAAATTTTTGAAGCAAAGAAGAATAAGTAGTAGCAATTTTTAATCCTTCCAGGTCGTGGATAGAATTGTATTTCATGCTTTTTGGTACAGCAATGCTAAGCCTGCATTTCCCAAAACCAAGACGATAGATAAGTTCAACATCTTTACCTTTTTCCAAAAAGACATTTTCTCCCACAAACCCAATATCAGCAACACCATCATACACATACTGTGGAATATCATCATCCCTGAAAAAATAAACCTCAACAGGAAAATTATTGGCAACTGTTTTCAATTGCTTATTGCCATTATTTAATTCAATACCACATTCTTTTAAAAGCTTAATTGAATCCTCATATAATCTACCTGATTTTTGAATAGCAATTCTCAGCATACTATTATTTTAAAAAGTTCGTAAAAATAAAAAGGGCTCACCATTTAGTAAGCCCTTTTTGAAAATATGTTTAGCACATACCAATCAACATAGCCTACCCAATGGTAGAGAATGATGATGATGTATGTGAATAAATTGTTGCATTATTAGCACAAAGTAAATAAGGAATGTTCATTCAACCAAAAAATATTTAACGGAATATGCAATTCTTATTTATTTTTGTGATAGTTCTTTACATCACTTATCAAGAAAGGCAGAGGGATATGGCCCGAAGACGCCTTAGCAACCGCATTGTTTACATACAACGAAAGGTGCTAATTCCATCCCGAAGGATCGGGACAGATAAGTCAGATAAAAGCTTTAAAATTTTTAGAGAAGTATGCAAATACCTGCTCTGCTAACAGGCTCATCTGATTTTATCGGGTGAGCTTTCTTATTTTGGTGAATAACCGGAATGAAAATATCTGCCCTGTCTTTTTTGATACGTAAAATTCATCAAGAAAAATATTTTAAAACTTTATCTGAAAAAAGTAATAAGTTTGTGGAATAATGAAAACAACAGCAACATATAATTTCTGCATTTGCATTTGCTGTATTATGCCGTAAGGCATATATCTTTTTGCCCTTACGGCTCTCCATACTTAGTTACATTTTTTTTAATTTTCAACAATCTTAAAAATAATATTATGAGCAACAATCTTCGTTTTGAAACATTGCAATTACATGCAGGGCAACAAATTGACCCCACAACAAAATCAAGGGCCGTTCCGGTTTATCAAACTACTTCTTACGGTTTTGATAATTCAGAGCATGCAGCTAACCTCTTCGGGCTAAAAGTATTTGGTAATATCTACACCCGCATAATGAACCCGACTACTGATGTGTTTGAACAACGCATTGCTGCCCTGGAAGGCGGTGTAGCTGCCCTTGCAACAGGCAGCGGGCAGGCTGCACAATTCCTGGCATTGAATAATATTTTACAGGCAGGAGATAATTTTGTAACTACCACTTATTTGTATGGCGGTACTTACAACCAATTTAAAGTTGCTTTTAAGCGGCTTGGTGTAGAAGCAAGATTTGCTGATGGTGATGATGTGGAAAGCTTTGTAAAGCACATTGATAAAAACACAAAGGCTATCTATTTAGAAACAATTGGTAACCCACGCTTAAATATTCCTGATTTTAA
>JAYVEA010000322.1:0-2648 GCA_043749085.1 Chitinophagales bacterium | reverse complement strand
TTCCTCCTGTTATAAGCACTGCAGGCATAAGAGTTAGTATTTTATGACTAAAAGTATCGGTAATTATTTACTAAATTTAATGTTTATAAAATGCATATGAAATTTAGATGTTTACTGTTTTTTGTGGTACTGCTTCCAATGGTTACTATTTGTCAACGTATTACTTATACTGCGCCGGAAAATGATGATGCAAGAACGATTGACTTTGAAATTGTTGGTAAAGTAGGACGTAATTTTTTAGTGTATAAAAATATTCGCAATCATTATGCAGTCAGTGTATATGATAATGATATGGTTTTAAAGGATAGAGTTGATCTGGATTTTATGCCTGATAAAACATTGAATGCAGATTTTATTGCCTATCCTGATTTCGCATATATAATTTATCAATATCAAAAAAGAAACATTCTGCATTGCATGGCAGCTAAAATTGATGCCAATGGCAAAAAGATTGGCGAGCCTCTGGAATTGGATACCACTCACATCAGCATTTTTGCTGATAATAAGATCTATAATATGGTTAACAGTGAGGACAAGCAAAAGATAATGATCTTTAAAATTCAGAAGAAGTACGATGTGTTTAATTTTGCAACGCTTCTTTTTAATTCTCAATTACAACTGCTGTATAAATCAAGAATGCAAATGCCTTATGAAGAGCGTAAGGATGCATTAAGTGATTTTTTTGTGGACAATGAAGGCAGTTTTGTTTTTGCAAAAAGCGTAAGAGAGGGAAGCAGGGAATTGGTTTCAAAGTTATTATTAATTACAAAGCAACCTCTTTCAGATCGCTTCATTGAGAATGAACTTTCTCTAAAGAAAAATTATCTTGATGAAGTAACATTGAAAGTGGATAATATTAATAAGCGTTATCTTTTAAATTCATTTTACTACAATCAAAAGCGTGGTAATATTGATGGGTTGTATTCTGCCATTTGGGACAAGCAGTCAAATAAATTACTTGTGCAGAATATGGCAGAATTCAATGATACAATAAAAAGAGAAGCAAAAACAGAAGGCGCAATAAGGTTTGCATTTAATGATTTTTTTATCAGGAATATTATTTTAAAAAAGGATGGTGGGTTTATTTTAACGGCTGAAGAATTTAATTCACAATCCAGGGCCAATCCGTGGAATCGCCTGGACTATTTATATAATCCTTATATGTCTTCTTATGACTATTATCTGAATTCCCGCTCATCATATTGGTATTATTCCCGCCCCAGAAATTCAACTTCTTTAATGAGGTACTATTATAACAATATTGCAGTTATAGATGTAGACAAAGATGGCAGACTCGTATGGACTAATGTTGTACATAAGGAGCAGTATGATGATGGTGATGATAACTTTCTTTCGTATCAGATAATGAACGCAGGCGGGGATCTCCATTTTTTATTTAATGAACTGGAAAGAAGGAACCAGCTCATTTCTGATCAGAGTATTGGACCTGATGGTAAGTTAACAAGAAATCCTACACTTAAAAGCCTTGATAAGGGTTACCAGTTTATGCCAAGGTTTGCTAAACAGGTAAGTGCAAAACAAATCATTGTGCCATGTATGTACAGAAACTATATTTGCTTTGCGAAAATTGATTACTGATCCGTTTAAAAGTTCATCCGTTAATCTGTTTATCAGGCTATCGGTTTTACTCTTTAACTGATTAACTTATTAACCAAATTAACGGTAAAACTGTGGTAGGCATTTTCAAAGCCAATAATCCTTTTAATACTTTTTTATTATTTCTTTACGGATTGCTTTTAAAGCTTGCCTGTTTCATGCATCCTCATATCCCCACTGTGCAAAAAACTGATGGCTTTTTATTTAGTGAAATACTTGATAAACTTGGAAATACCGGATCAAAATTTCCTTTGATATATCCTGCTATAACATACATTTTAATATTTACGCAGGCAGCCACCTTCAATAAATTAATTAACGATCAAAAGATGATGCAGCGGTCTAATTATCTGCCTGCAATGAGTTATTTACTTATCACATCTATGTTTGCCGAGTGGAATATATTAACGGCTCCGTTAGTAATAAATACTTTGTTGATATGGGTTTGGGCCAGGATGAGCACATTATACAGTAACACAAAGCCTAAGTCAACACTTTTTAATATAGGCATGATGATCGGCGTTTCTACATTTTTTTATTTTCCATCACTCGCCTTTGTTTTATTAATTGTATTTGCTTTAATAGTTTCCCGCCCATTTATATTAGCAGAGTGGATCATTTCAATTTTAGGGATATTAACGCCTTACTATTTTTTGTTCTCGTATTTATTCTTAGCTGATAAATTAAATGGATACAGACTTCCCCGGTTCGAGATCAGTCACCCTGAGTTTCACCAGGATTATTGGGAGCTTGCCGGTATTTGCTTAATTATAGTTGCCTTTTTAATTGGAGTTTTTTTTGTACAGGCTAATTTTAGAAAACAGTTGGTGCAGGTTCGTAAACGATGGAGTCTTCTGCTGTTGTATTTGTTTGTGGCCGTGTTTGTACCTTTTATAAATGCAACCCATACTTTTGAATATTGGATATTAACTGCTATTCCTTTATCTGCCTATGTAGCATGTGCATTTTTATATCCTGTAAAAAGATGGCTTCCCGTGGTATTGCACTGGCTGATGGTGCTGGTTGTTATT
>JAYVEA010000321.1:0-2659 GCA_043749085.1 Chitinophagales bacterium | reverse complement strand
GTGGCTTCGAAAGAAATTTTACCAACACGGCTTTTGAAAAACTGGAGAAGTTCATTAAAGAGTGGCCCGTGGTTTTAAAAGAATTCGAAAACCTTTTTACCCGCAACCGTATTTTCATGGAACGCACAATTGGCGTAGGTCCTATTGCTGCAAACCGTGCATTGAACTATGGTTTTACTGGCCCCAATCTACGTGCAGCCGGTGTTGATTATGATGTGCGTATTCACACACCTTACAGCAGTTATGAAGATTTTGATTTTACAATTCCGGTGGGTACCACAGGTGATTGTTACGACAGGTTTTTAGTTCGCAATGGAGAAATGCACCAAAGTTTGGAATTAATAAAACAGGCGTATCAAAAAGTACAGGAGTTTAAAGGGGCAGATGCAGAAATATATCATGCTGACATACCTGAATATTATTTGCCTGATAAAAAAGATGTGTACACAAAGATGGAAGCGCTCATTTATCATTTTAAAATAATAATGGGTGAAACAGATATTCCCGCAGGTGAATTATATTCTGCAGTAGAAGGTGGAAATGGAGAGCTTGGTTTTTATTTGATCAGTGATGGGGGCAGAACGCCGTACCGCCTGCATTTCCGCAGGCCATGTTTTATTTATTACCAGGCATTTACTGAATTGATAAAGGGAGGAATGTTAAGTGATGCAGTTATTACAATGAGTAGTTTAAATATTATCGCAGGCGAAATGGATGCGTAATTTTTTGGGAATGATTAAAAAAAGAAAAATAGCATTAGTTGTAAAAAAAATGAGCTTTGCAGAGGCTGAAGGGGCTGACAATTTATATTGGTCAAAACAATCCGAAGTTTATTGTTTAAAGGCTTTGATGGATTTACGTGAGATGGTTTTTGGAAATATTAAAAACCAATCAATAGAAAAAGTTGTTTACAAAAGAAGCATACATGAAGAAGCTGAAACTTGAAACTGATTTCATTGATTTTGTAAACTTGTGTAATAAATATGAAGTTGAATATTTGGTAATTGGAGGTTATGCAGTAAGTATTCATGGCTATCCACGTTCCACTAAAGATTTAGATATATGCATAAAAGTATCTGTGAAAAACGCATTAAAAATGGTACAGGTTATTAATGATTTTGGGTTCGCATCTCTAAAACTTACGAAAGAAGATTTTTTAAAAAGAGATTTTATAACACAATTAGGACATGATCCTGTTAGTATTGATATCTTGAATGATCTTGATGGTGTTCCGTTTCAACAGGCATGGTTAAATAAAAAAATAATTATTTATGAAGGCGCACCCGTTAACTTTATTGGTTATAATGAGTTATTAAAAGTAAAAGAAAAAGCAGGCCGGCCACAGGATATTGCGGATATTAGTAAATTAAAATCAAGAAAGAAGAAATGACTTTTTCACAGGAAAAATTAAATAAAGTAAACGAGCTGATGTCTCATTATCCGCAGGGCAAACAAAAAAGCGCTTTGCTTCCTGTATTGCATTTAGCGCAGCAGGAGTTTGGCGGATGGATGGATGTCAGCACGATGGATTATGTTGCTTCTTTATTCAACATACAACCGATAGAAGTGTATGAAGTGGCAACCTTTTATTCCATGTATAATTTAAAGCCAGTAGGTAAATATATTTTCGAAGTTTGCCAAACAGGCCCATGCATGGTTAATGGCAGCGATAATATTATTGAGTACATCAAACAAAAATTAAATATTGGTGTTGGTGAAACAACACAGGATGGATTGTTTACTTTAAAAACTGTGGAATGCCTTGGTGCATGTGGTTATGCGCCGATGATGCAGCTTGGTAAAACGTATCGTGAACATCTTACCAAAGAAAAAGTTGATCAAATAATTAATGAATGTGTTAATAATTCAGTAACCAATAATTAATAAATTATGACAGTCATTCCATACCTCCACTTTGAAGGGCAGGCCGAAGAAGCCCTTAATTTTTATAAAAATATCTTTAATGGTGAGATCACTATGACAAGCCGCTATGGTGAAGCACCCATGCCTGTTGATGACGACTGGAAAAATAAACTCATGCATGCAAGGCTGAAGTTTGGTAATAGTGAGATCTATTTATCTGACGGGCCTAAAGGTTACAAAAGTTCTAAAGATGGAAATATCCAGTTATCAGTTGATGTGCCTGATGAAAATAAAATTGAAGAGATATTTAATAAAATGGCTGAAGGCGGGCAGGTAACAATGCCATTGGCAAATCAGTTTTGGGGGGCAAAGTTTGGGATGCTGAAAGATAAGTATGGTATTGGATGGATGTTTAATTGCGAATTAAAAAAACCGGATGCTCAGCAGGCTGAAACGCTTGACATAACAGATTAATGCAGAAAATTTTATTAATATTATTCATTGGATTATCCCCGCTAATTTCTTTTGCTCAGGAGAATTCTCCACAGCAAACGGAAGTTATGTTGAGAATGTTTGCTTTGAGAGCTGCATTGATAGATAAAGATAGTGCAGCCTTAGATGATCTTTTAGCAACTGATGTAACTTATGGACATACAAATGGATTGATACAAACAAAAGCGCAATTGATACGCTCATTAGTTAGTAAGGAACAGGATTATAAAGCGATTACCCCTTCTGATATGAGCATCAGGATATATGATAATACCGGCATTGTTACAATGAAATCAGCCGTTAG
>JAYVEA010000320.1:0-2669 GCA_043749085.1 Chitinophagales bacterium | reverse complement strand
AATTTTTCTACGCCTTCCTCACCGGCTCTTTTTATTACAGCATCTATATCAGCAGCAAAATCATTTAAATAAAGATGAGTATGTGTATCAATGATCATGGGGTGCAAAGGTATTTCATGCAAAGATGCAAAGAAGCTAAAGAACAATTGTTCTGGTTAAGGCGAATGTAATGCCGAAGGATGTATTTTCTTTCCTGCGTAACAACAATGCCAGTAGTGCTTTAGGCACGAAGCATTTGTTTTATTTTTATGATCATAAATTCTTCCATCATTCCCCAGGTTACCGGAACAGGCAGAATGGCAAGCCGGGGTAATATAAGCGGGAGGATAAAACTTTTTTCTCATTCTGCAAAAAAAATATTTGTTTGGTATTTTAAAAAGTATTTACCTTTCGCACAGTTTTCATAGGGTACGGATTAAAAACGGGCCAGGGTATCTACCCCGGCCCACTTTATTGGCCCCCTCCGGCCCCCTCTAAATCTCCCCCCGACTGGGGAGACTTTCGAAGACCCATTATAATTTAAGGATTTTATTTTTGCGCTCATCAACTTCACTAAATTTATCAGATACTTTTTAAAACAATACTTTTAAATTCAAACCCTTTTTTTGAAAAATACTGAAGCACCAATGGCAATGCATAACGCAGCCTGGGCAAGGCTTTACCGCTATCATGGAAAACAACTATAGAGCCTTCTTTTGCATTCCTGCTAACAGTAAGATAACATTCTTCACGTGTAACTTTTTCATCAAAATCACCACTCAAAACGCTCCACATTATTGGTTTTAATTTATACTTTTCGCCGGGCAATTGTTTTAATTGAAATTTTGTAATTTTTCCATACGGGGGGCGAAATAAATTACTGTCAATTATTTTTTTTGCTTTAAAAATATTGTCCAGGTATTCTTTGTCATCCGTTTTCCAACCATTTAAATGATTGTAGGTATGATTGCCCACTGCATGTCCTTCTTCAATAATTCTTTTATAGATATCAAAATGCGCTTCTACATTTTTACCTATGCAAAAGAAGGTTGCCTTTGCATTATATCTTTTTAATTCTTCCAAAACAAATGGTGTTGCTTCGGGATGAGGGCCATCATCAAATGTTAGGTAAATATTTTTTTCAACTGTTTTAAAATCCCAGATACAATCCGGATATATTTTTTTTAGAATCCATGGAGTTTTTACCAGGTAAAACATGGAGTAAAATTAGTTTAAAGTTTAATGCAGCCTCACCCCTGCCCCTCTCCTCACGGAGAGGGGAATTAAAACATCTTTTATTATTTATAATAACTTTGCTGCATGTTGAAAAAAGTAAGAGTACGATTTGCCCCAAGCCCTACAGGAGGATTGCATTTGGGTGGCGTACGAACTGTTTTATATAATTATCTTTTTGCAAAAAAACATGGCGGTGATTTTATTTTACGCATAGAAGACACTGACCAGAGCCGCTACGTAGAAGGTGCAGAACAATACATTATTGATTGCCTGCAATGGTGCGGATTAAATCCTGATGAAGGTCCGCATGCAGGAGGCGAATACAAACCTTACAGGCAAAGTGAAAGAAAGAATTTGTATAAAGAATATGCAGAGCAACTGGTGAAAGATGGTTATGCCTATTATGCATTTGATACGCCGGAAGAAATAGAGGCAATGAGAGAAAAGCAAAAGAGCGAAGGAAAACATACGCTGCATTATGACCATCATGTTCGTAACACTATGCGAAATTCTTTGAACTTAAATGCTGAAGAAACAAAACAAATTATTGATGCAGGAACTCCTTACGTGATAAGAATAAAAGTTGAACCCAATGAAGTGATTCATTTTGAAGACATGATAAGAGGAAGAGTTGAATTTAATACAGAGAATGTTGATGATAAAGTTTTATTAAAGGCTGATGGAATGCCCACCTATCACCTTGCAGTTGTTGTTGATGATTTTTTAATGAAGATAACTCATGCCTTCCGCGGAGAGGAATGGTTGCCCAGTGCGCCTGTACATATTTTACTTTGGAAATATTTAGGGTGGTTAGATCATATGCCGAAGTGGGCGCATCTGCCACTGATATTAAAACCTGATGGAAATGGTAAGCTTAGCAAGAGAGATGGCGACAGGCTGGGATTTCCTGTGTTTGCCATGAACTGGACAGATCCTAAATCAGGTGAGCTGATTAAAGGTTTTAAAGAGCTTGGTTTTTTACCGGAAGCATTTATAAACCTGCTGGCAGTGCTGGGATGGAATGATGGAACGGAACAGGAAATTTATTCTCTTGATGAAATGGTAGAAAAGTTTTCCATTGAAAGAGTACATCATGCAGGTGCAAAATTCGATTATGAAAAAGCAAAGTGGTTCAATCATGAATGGATTAAGAAGTTGCCGGTTGACAGTTGGCAGTTGACAGTACGAAAAGATTTTGAGGACAAGGGAATTACAATTAATGATGATGAAAAATTTATTGAAGTTTTAGAGTTGGTGAAAGACCGGTGCACTTTACTTACTGATTTTTATAATCAGTCCGTTTTCTTTTTTGTTGCTCCATCAACAATTGATATTGATTCCATCAAACCAAAATGGAATGATAATAAACAAATGTTTTTTGTAGAGTTGATAAGAGCTTATGAACTGCTACAGCAATGGCAGCATGATGAACTTGAAAATACTTTTAAAGAAAT
>JAYVEA010000319.1:0-24071 GCA_043749085.1 Chitinophagales bacterium | reverse complement strand
AGACATTAAACCGAACTTTTATAAACAATTAAATTAATTCTCAATGAGTTAGGAATTTTAAATAAGATTATTAAATTTGTAATACCAAGACTTTTATTACTCAAAGTAATTATCTAAAAAATGAGAAAAGCAGATCTTATTAATCAAATTTCAGAAAAAACAGGCATACCAAAAGTTGATGTTTTAGTTACATTGGAAACCATGTTTAAAGAAGTAAAGGAATCTCTTGCCAAAGGTGAGAATATTTACATCCGTGGCTTTGGAAGCTTTATCACAAAAAAGCGAGCTGCGAAAATAGGAAGAAACATTAAGAAAAATGTTGCGGTAAACATCCCTGAACATTATGTACCCGCCTTTAAGCCTGCCAAAGAATTTGTGCAGGATATAAAAGCCAAAAATGAATCACGAAGACAGCAGGAGTAGTTACCTTTGCTCTCCTTAAATTAATTCGTGAAACAACAACTTATTTTAACCGCGGCGGGTTTAGTGTTATTAATCAGCCTATTTTTTTTGGGAAGAATTGAATCACAAAAAAGTAGCTTCCCGCATACAGAACAAAAGATATCTTCAAGTTTTAACATTACGGATTCTATCCAAAAAGCGAAACAACAGCTTTCTGCAAACCAGCTTATTTATGTAAGCAATTTAGAAAACAGCATTACAAGAGGTGATGTAAAGCAACAATCACACAATAATTATATTCATTTAGCTAATTTTTGGAAAGATTCGGTAAAGGCTTTTGTGCCTTATGCCTACTATCTCAGCGAAGCTTCTAAGTTGGATAATTCGGAAAAAAGCCTCACCTTTGCTGCCCGCTTGATTTTGGACAGCATGCGACATGAAGAAAATGATCTTATTAAAGCATGGGAAGCCGAAACAGCGATAGTTCTTTTTGAAAAAGCCATTGAATCAAATCCAAATAATGATGATCTAAAAATTGGATTAGGCAGTTGTTATGTGTATGGTAAAGGAATGAGTGGGAATGCTGCTGAAACAATGAAGGGAATTCAACAACTTCTCCAGGTAGTTGCTAAAGACTCTAACAACATGAAGGCTCAATTGGTTTTAGGTATCGGTGGAGTTGTTTCAAGGCAATATGATAAAGCTATTACCCGTTTAAACAAAGTAGTGGCAGCTGAGCCGGCAAATTTAGAAGCAGTATCATGGCTGGCTGATGGATATGCGGAAAGTGGAGATAAAACAAATGCTGTAAAATGGTACGAATACAGCAAAAAATTAGTAAATAATCCTGAATATAGCAAAGAAGTAGATAACAGGATAAAAGCATTGCAATAAAACATATTTAAAAAATAATTTAAAAAAATTGAATTATGCCTTGTGGTAAAAAGAGAAAACGTCATAAAATTGCTACCCATAAACGTAAAAAGCGTTTAAGAAAGAATCGTCATAAAAAGAAATAAGTATTTCTTTTCTTACCTATGCCGGTATCGGCTACGTTCGTGTTTTCTTCATGCGTTAAGGCATTTGATTAAAAGATTTTAATTTGAACAAGGAATTAATTATTAATGCTGCCCCCCAGGCAGTAGAAATTGCCCTGTTAGAGGATAAAAGACTGGTAGAATTGCACAATGAAAAAACTGATGCAAATTTTACAGTTGGTGATCTCTATCTTGGTAAAGTCAAAAAACTCATTCCGGGTTTAAATGCTGCGTTTATTGATGTTGGTTTTGAAAAGGACGCCTTTCTTCATTATACAGATCTCAGCCCATACGTCCGTTCTATTTTAAAGTTTACTCATATGGCGATGAATGATAAAAGCGAGCATGGATTTGATTTTAGCAAATTCCAAGTTGAACCTGAAATTATAAAGACAGGTAAAATAGCGGAGGTTTTAAGTGGTAAGCCCAATATATTAGTACAGATATTAAAAGAACCTATCGCTGCCAAGGGACCCCGACTGAGTTGCGAATTATCTCTGGCCGGAAGATTTGTTGTACTTACTCCTTTCAATGATGTAATTGCTGTTTCAAGAAAAATTCATTCATCAGAGGAAAGAAAAAGGCTGCACAAAATTGTAGAAGCGATCAAACCAAAAAATTTTGGTTTTATAGTTCGCACGGCAGCAGAAGGTAAACACACTTCAGAACTGCATGAAGATCTTTTAAGTGTTATAAACACCTGGAAAAATATTCAAAAGAATTTAAAGGGTTCTCTTCCTCCTGCAAAAATTATGAGTGAAGAAGGAAAAACAAACAGCATACTCCGCGACCTTTTAAGTGAGGACTTCAATAAGATCGTTGTAAATGATAAAAACATATATAACGATACAAAAACATATATACAAAGAATAGCTCCTGATAAAGCTGATATACTTTCCTTTCACAATAACGGTGCACCTATTTTTGACAGCTATGGGATTACGAAACAGGTAAAAGCATCATTCGGTAAAACAATAAACTTACCCAGCGGTGCTTATTTAATTGTTGAACATACTGAAGCGCTGCATGTAATTGATGTTAACAGCGGTTACAAAAGCGTAAGTAATAACCAGGAACAAAATGCCCTGGAAACCAACCTGGAAGCCGCTGAAGAGATTGGGAGGCAATTAAGGTTAAGAGATATTGGCGGAATTATAGTGGTTGATTTTATTGATATGAAGCTGCAGGAGAACAGGAAAAAACTGGTTGAGAGAATGGAAACCTTCATGAAAGCAGACAGGGCCAAACATGCGGTTTTACCAATCAGTAAATTTGGATTGATGCAAATCACAAGGCAGCGCATGAAGCCTGAAATGACTATCAATACTTCTGAAGTTTGCCCCAGCTGTTCAGGTACCGGAAAAATTTCTTCCACATTAATTTTAGAAGATGAGATCGAAAAAAATCTTAGTTACCTCATTATGCAAAAGCACCAGGCATTAACCGTAGAAGTGCATCCTATTTTATATGCTTATCTCACCAAGGGCTTTCCCAGCAAGAGATTGAAATGGAGCTGGAAGTACAAACAAAAGATCCGCGTAAAACAAAACAGCAATTATCATCTTACTGAATTTCATTTTTATGATAAAACAGATGAGGAGATAAAGTTGTGATCATTTATAAACCACATAATTTATTGCAATAAAAAAGGAGAGAATTTCTTCTCTCCTAAAAATTATTATCTATACACAAAAAATTTATTTGTATTGAGGTATTAATTCTTTCGCAAGCTCTACCATTTTCTTGATTCCATCTTCAGGTAAATTTCCTTTTTTAAATTCTGCTAAAACATTAGGTAATTTATTATCCATTTCCATTAAAAAATGCTCTTCAAAAGCTTTTACATTTTTTACGGCAACGTCACTTATCAATCCATTTGTTCCAAGATAAATAATTGCCACCTGCCTTTCTACTGCATATGGAGAGAACTGAGGTTGTTTCAAAATCTCTACATTTCTTCCTCCTTTGTCCAACACTGATTTTGTTGCAGCATCAAGATCACCACCAAATTTAGAGAACGCTTCCAGCTCACGATACAAAGCCTGGTCGAGCTTTAATGTGCCGGCTACTTTTTTCATTGATTTTATTTGCGCATTACCACCCACCCGGCTTACCGAAATACCAACGTTAATGGCAGGGCGAATACCGGCATTAAAAAGGTTACCTTCCAAAAATATCTGACCATCGGTTATAGAGATCACATTAGTAGGAATATATGCAGATACGTCACCAGCCTGTGTTTCAATTATCGGTAAAGCAGTTAAAGAACCGCCGCCCTTTACAAGATGTCTAATGTTCTCAGGAAGATCATTCATCTTCTGCGCAATCTCATCTTTAGAAATGATCTTTGCGGCTCTTTCCAATAAACGACTGTGCAAATAAAATACGTCACCCGGATAAGCTTCACGTCCGGGAGGTCTTCTTAATAAAAGAGAAACCTCACGATATGCCACCGCTTGTTTACTCAGATCATCAAAAATAATTAAGGCAGACCTTCCGGTATCTCTGAAAAATTCACCGATTGCTGCACCGGCAAATGGAGCATAAAACTGTTGTGGTGCCGGATCTGATGCCGAAGCTGCAACTATTGTTGTGTATTCCATTGCATCATTCTCCTGCAGGGTTTTCATTACCTGCGCAATGGTTGATGCTTTTTGCCCAATAGCAACATAAATACAGTAAACAGGTTTTCCTGCTTTATAAAATTCTTTTTGATTAATTATTGTATCAACGCAAATTGCGCTTTTACCTGTTTGACGGTCACCAATTACCAACTCTCTTTGGCCACGCCCAATTGGTATCATTGCATCAATAGCTTTAATACCTGTTTGTAATGGCTCTTTTACCGGCTCACGAAAAATTACTCCCGGCGCTTTACGTTCCAATGGCATTTCGTAAAGATCACCTGTGATCGGACCCTTACCATCAATAGGTTCTCCTAAAGTATTGATAACACGACCTGCTAAACCATCGCCTACTTTTATAGACGCAATTTTTCCTGTACGGCGAACTGTAGCGCCTTCTTTTACATCTCCCTGGTCACCCATTAAAACCACACCTACATTATCTTCTTCAAGGTTTAAAGCGATCGCCTTTACTCCATTTTCAAATTCAACCAATTCTCCTGAACTAACATTATTTAGTCCATAAATCCTCGCAATACCATCACCAACCTGCAATACAGTTCCAACCTCTTCCAGATTAGCTTCTACATTAAAATTGCTTAGTTGTTGCCGTAATATCGCTGATATTTCATCAGGTTTTATATCCACCATATATAAAGATTTTTTATTTGGAGTGCAAAGGTAGGTTATGACCATTGGAATGCAAAAAAATTGGAATGCTTTCCTACACAATGAGAATAAAATTAATGCGTTTTATAGCAGTAAAAAACCAAATCCAAAACCTGAAAAGTGCTCTTAGTTGCCGTATTAATGAAAAGCTTATGAAAAAAATTGCTACCATTCTAACCGGGAAATCAGCGTTATTGTTCTTCTCAGCTATTATAATCTTCTTTTCCTGCAATAACAATCATGAAAGATTGTCTAAGGAAGGATCTGAAGACGAAGGAAAAGATATGTACAATGAAGCCGCTATGGCGCAGCAATTTGAATTTGAAAGAACAAAGGATCCGGCCTTAGGGTATGTTCCTAAAGAAAGGTTATATGCTGCCTATAAATATACAGAAAGAAACAAACGGCTTGCTTTTAGCAATCGTACAAATGCCGTTACAGCAACCTGGGTAGAAAGAGGCCCAAATGCCGATGTAGTCGGAATAAGTAATGGCAATACCAGAGATGGAATTAACCCTGTTGCTGCCGGACGTATCAGGGCAATATGGGTTGACCTTACTGATGCTACAGGTAATACTGTGTGGATGGGAGGAGTTGATGGAGGATTGTGGAAAACAACAAATTTTAAAACTTCACCTGCAACCTGGGTACCTGCAAATGATTTTTTTACTAATCTGGCAATTTCAAGTATATGTCAGGACCCGGTTAATAAAAATATTATGTATTTCTGTACCGGGGAGGCTTATTTTAATTTCGATGCTGTAAGAGGGAATGGTGTTTTTAAAAGTACGGATAATGGGGTTAACTGGAGCCCGCTTGCAAGCACTTCTACTTATACAAATTGTTCAAAGATTTTATGTGATGCATCCGGAAATATTTATCTGGGTGTAGTTGGTATAGGATTATTAATATCAACTGCAGCAAGTGGCGGTACAGCGTGGACTAATATAAATCCAACCGGACTAAGTACAAGAACAGCGGATTTTGAAATAAGTTCTACAGGAAGGTTTCATTTAAGTACCGGCTTGGGAAATGTTGTAAACGGAGGTTATTGTTACACTGATAATCCTGCTACGGTTACTTCCGGATCATGGATTTTATCTACTACTCCATTTCCTTTTCCTTCAGGCGCTAACTGTAGGGTAGAACTTGCATGTCTGGGTAATACATTATATGCCCTGCCAAGTAATAATGCAGCTAATGTTACAACTATTTATAAATCCACAGATGGAGGAGCTACCTGGGCTGCCACTGCTACATCTCCTTCCAACACAGGCTATACTGGATTTTCCTCTGGTCAGGCCTGGTATTGCCTGGCTGCAGACATCAATCCATCTAATGCCAATAATGTTATTGTGGGCAGTCTTAATTGTTATGCCACCACTGATGGCGGAGCAACCTGGAGTCAAATATCAGATTGGACAACAGGCCCAACGGGTCAATATGTTCATGCTGATCAACAAATAATAAAATGGTATGCCGCTAACGAAGTTTTGGTTGGTTCTGATGGCGGAATATTTTATTCAGCCAATGCAGGTTTAAACTTTTCAGATAGAAATACCGGATTAAGAATTAAACAATTTTTTTCCTGCGATTTTCATCCTACTTTAATCGATTATTATTTAGCAGGCTCACAGGATAATGGTTGTCAAAAATTTACTACTCCTGGTATAAATACAACCACCGAAATAACAGGCGGGGATGGAGCAATCGTACATATTGATCAAAATGAACCAACCTATCAGTTTGGAGCCTACATACGCAACAGGTACCGGAGAAGTACAGATAGCTGGGCTACTACAACCAATTTTTCTGCAATCAATTTTTATCGCTCTGGCACAACAGGTAGTCCTGTAGATTTTGGCTCTTTTATTAACCCCACAGATTATGACGATATAGCTAATATTATGTACAGTGGAAGCAATGCAGGAGAATTTTTTAGATGGACAACGGCCCAAACAACACTAGCAGGAAGTTATTTTTATACAGGCGGAACACCTCTCTTTCCCACCGGGGCAGATGTAATTGCAATTTCCACTTTAGGAATAGGCATCGTAAGCGCAGTAAAGGTTTCTCCTTACACAGCTAACCGTTTATATTTAGGTACAAATACTTCTAAATTAATTAAAATTGATAATGCAAATACTATAGTTACCAATTCTGCCGGAACAGATATTACAGGCCCATCCTTTCCGGCAGGTGCAACAATTTCCTGTATTGCTGCAGGTACAGATGATAATAATTTAATCGCATGCTTCTCTAACTATGGAGTAATGAATATTTGGGTTACTACTAATGGAGGAACTACCTGGACAGGGATAGATGGAAATTTACCTGATATGCCTGTAAGGTGGGCTTTATTTGATCCGGGGTCTGCCAACACAAAAATATGGATTGCCACAGAAACAGGTATTTGGAGCACACCAGCCATTAATGGCGCTTCCACAGTATGGACAGCAAGTCCCGGATTTCCCACAGTACGAACTGATATGATAAAATACAGAACTTCTGACCTCACTCTTATTGCTGCTACTCATGGCCGCGGACTTTGGACAGAAAGTTTTGCAACAGTATTGCCTATAAATAATTTTGTATTGAAAGGCCAATGGAAAAACAATGCAACTGTTGAATTGTCGTGGGATTATTCAGGTACTGCATTAGCTTCTTCTTTTGAGATTGAATTTTCTAACAACGGAACTTATTTTAATAAAATAGGTGTATCTCAAATAAGTACCACATTTTTAGATCAGCCTGCTTACACAGATATTTATTACAGGGTGAAGGGGAAAAATATTTTCGGTAATGTTAGTTATTCCAATGTTATTCACTTACAAAAAGGGTTGGAAACAAAAGATTTAACCAATGTAAAATTATTCCCTAATCCTGTAAGAACTGATATGAAAATTTCTTTTGCCGCATCCGGAGAAGGGTTGGCACATTACCAGGTTACAACAATTAACGGGCAGGTATGTTGGAAAAAAGACGAAAATATTTCATTGACCGGTGATTATATTCGTGACTGGAATATGCAGTCTCTTAAACCAGGAACATATCTATTTACAATTGTATATAATAACAAAAAAATCACTAAGAAATTCTCTAAGCTATAAAGCTTACTAACCCCAAAATAAAAACCCGGACAAAAGCGCCGGTTTTTTTATTGGACAATTTAAATCTTATCTGAGCTTTTGAATATAATCGTTATTCATGAATTGTTTTTGTACATCCATCAGATCTCTGCGAATGCTTGCATCTGCCTTCTTCCCTTCCATCTCCAAAACAAATCCGCCGACAAGGTTTTCATTAACTAATGTTTCGAGTTCAATATTTTTTATTCCTTCTGAGGCTTTTATTCTATTGATAAAACTATTTTTCATTTCCTCACTTAATTCTACAGCAGTGGTGAGTTTTGCTTTATGAATTCCTTTTGCCACATTGTATTGCTCAATAAAAGCAGAAATTATTTCCGGAAGATTTGATTCCCTGCTTTTGTTGCCTAACAGTTTAATGAATGAAGCAGTTAATGAATTTATACGGCCAGCAGTTACTGATTCAATGATCTGGTTTTTTTTATCTTCTTTAATGATGGGGCTTTTTAGAACATTGGCGAACTCACGACTGGTTTTGCAAATGTTATCCAGCAACTTCATATCATTAAATACTTCTTCCAGCTTACCTTGCTCTTGTGCAAGATCAAGTAAACTTTTTGCATATCGGATGGCTAAACGTGGGTTCTGCATTTTTTAATTCAGTTTTACATTTTCGGCAAGTTCTTTAATGTACTTTTCCTGCTCCTGCTTGTTGCTTAATTCCCTGCGTAAAATTTTCTCACTTACTTCTATTACCAAATTACCAACCTGGTTTTTAAGATCAGTAATGGCAGCCATTTTTTGCTGATTGATTACCGCCTGAGCATCAGCAATAATTTTATTTGTCTCAACTTTAGCCTGCTCTTTTGCCTCGTTGATAATTTTGTCTTTTGTTTCTTTTGCTTCTTTAAGCATCTGCGCTCTTTCTTCACGGGCCTTTACAAGTAATGCCTCATTCTCACTTTTCATTTGAGACATTTCAATCTTAATGTTTTCTGCAGTTGCTAAAGAATCAGCAATACCTTTTTCACGCTGGTTCATTGAATTGAGTATCGGCTTCCATGCATATTTTTTAAGAATAAAAAATACAATAAGGAAGGCAAGCAGCGTCCAGATTATTAAACCGAAGGCAGGAGTAAGTAACTGCATAAAATTATTTTTTTGTTGAGTATTGTATTAAACGTACAAGTGAGTGACACAACGATGTTTAATAGCAGCACTAAAGCCTGTTACCAAAATCTAAACACTCAATTGTAATAGAACTTTAAAAAAATACTACACTCTCCGCCCTGTGCTTTGAGTGCAGTAATGTGTTTTACACAAACATCGCCAGGATACCTACGATAACCGCAAAAAGGGCAACCCCTTCCACCAATGCAGCAGTAAGGATCATGTTTGCACGAATGTCGTTTGATGCTTCCGGCTGACGTGCAATTGCTTCCAATGCACCTTTACCTATCTGCCCGATACCAATACCAGCGCCTACTGCGCCAAGTCCGGCTCCAATAGCACCACCTGCATTTGCCCAAACTGTTGTGCTTAAAAAAACATTCAATAAATCCATGATACTTGTTTTATATAATTAAAAATAAAAACTAAACGATAACAGCTTCTGCGTGTCCATCCACATCATCATGACCACCTTCAAAGGCCTGGCCAATAAATACCGCTGTAAGAATTGTAAAAATATATGCCTGTAAAAAAGCTATCAACAATTCAATGAAATAAATAAATATTACAAACGCAACTGACAGCGGCGAAAAACCCCATCCAATTGCTGTATTTAATGACCCAAAAATAAATATCAACGAGATCAAACTGATGATAATAATATGTCCTGCTATCATGTTTGCAAAAAGCCGGATCATCAATGCGAAAGGCTTAGTAAGTACTCCCAAAGCTTCCACAAGAACTAAGATCGGCTTTACTCCCACCGGTACGGGCGGGTTAAAAATATGTGCCCAATAATGCTTATTGGTACTAAACATTATCACTACAAAAGAGATAACTGCAAGCACCATCGTAAATGCAATATTGCCTGTAACATTAGCTGATCCCGGGATAAGGCCTACAAGATTATTTATTAGGATGAAAAAGAAAACGGTAAGTAAATACGGAAAATATTTTTTGTATTTATGTCCCAGATTTGGCACTGCCACTTCATCACGAATAAAATTGATAAGAGTCTCCATTATGTTTTGTACACCTTTTGGTGCGGTAGTAACTCCCTGGCCGCTTCTGTATTTTTTAGCCATATATAACAAAACCCAAACTAACAAAGCGAGAGCAATGAACATTTGCACAACATTTCTTGTAAGAGAAATATCATACACTTTAATAGTATTGTCGATTTCCCCATTATTTGTTATTGCAACAATCTGCCCTGCGGTATATTTTTTGGGATCGATTTTTTCTTCAGCAATTTTTTCGTCAGTCAATAATTCGTAGCCTTTGTAAGTTTTTTCTCCATGCTCAAATTTTGAAGACATGAAAACATCAAGGCCTTTCTCTTTAGAGTATAAAATTACCGGAAGAGGAATAGTAGCATGATGCTGTTTGCCACCGCTTCCCTTATAGGATAAAAAATGAAATTCGTGGGCATCCAGTACGTGACCGAAAATAACTTCATTGGCATCAAAAGATTTCTTTTCTGTCTTCTCATTTGCCACATGAGCCTCTTGTTTTTCCTGCGCAAAAGACGTATTAAAAAAAAGTATTGAAAATGCGCTGAAAACGGCTGCCAATATAGATTGTATGCTCTTTGTCATATACCCTTTCCTGATTTTGGCGCAAAGATAAGGTTGGAGAGGGGAAATTAAAAATTAGATTGAAAAATTAATCCAGACCCATTTCTTTTCGTAATTCTTTTATGTTTTCAAGCTCGATTACATCTATCTGGTCTTTAGAGCGGTTAACGGCCTTTTTATTTTGAATTAATTGATTGATGTGGAGGAATGGCACTTGTATGTTTTCAATTTCAGAAAAGTTAGCTTCATTCAACGCCTGTTCAAAAGAAATTTCAACGCCTTTCATTGAAGTCATAATATCAAGAACAACACCTGGCCCGATATAAAAATTGGTCCAACCCGGAACAAATTGTATTTCTTCCCATGCTATTGCTGCATAACCAAAAATGGCAAGCGCCTTTCCAAGATTTCTTCTATTTTGTAAAGAGTCTTCTATCCAAATATCAATATCATCTGTTGCCCGGGTATAGCCATGCATGTTAACCGCAAATCCTCCAACCATTATGTACAGCACATTATTTTCATTTAAAGAGCGCCAGAATTTTAATAACTCTTCATCTAGTACATCCATGTTACTCTTTCTTTTTGTGGATTATCTTCGCTTTCTTTAGAGTATTATTGACACGCATCATTCGGGTGAACTGAAAAAATTTTTCCGTATCGGATTTTAATATTGCTTCTTTACGTCTTTTAATTTCTTCTGTGAGGTAAAGTGCATCAATATCCTGAAATTTATTTTTTGATGGATCCATGCTCATGCTTTTAAAATTACAAATTATTAAGTAATCAAACCAGTTCTTCTTTCTTCTCAAACTGCATTTTATGCAGCTGGTAATAAAAGCCCTGCTTTGCTAAAAGCTCATTGTGTGTACCCATTTCTTTTATTTCGCCTTTATCCAATACCAGTATTTTATTTGCTTTTCTTATGGTAGAAAGACGATGAGCAATAACTATGGATGTTCTTCCATAAATTAATTTATCTATAGCCTGCTGAATTAATATTTCGCTTTCTGTATCTATAGAGGAAGTAGCTTCATCAAGAATTAAAATAGATGGATCGTACAGTAAGGCTCTTATAAAAGATAGCAATTGCCTTTGGCCAAGTGATAATGTTGCACCTCTTTCCATTACGTTATAATCATAATTACCCGGCAACTGCATAATAAAGTTATGAACGCCGATAAGCTTTGCCGCTTCAATTACTTCTTCTTTTTTAATATTATTATTTCGCAGTGTTACATTATCGTAGATAGAACCACTAAATAAAAACACATCCTGCAATACTACTGCTATATTACTTCTTAAAAAATCAAGGTTGTATTTGGCAATATCGTCATCATCAATTTTAATTCTTCCTTTTTGAATGTGATATAACCGGTTAAGCAAACTGATAATGGAAGTTTTTCCGCTACCTGTGTGTCCAACAATTGCAAGTGTTTCGCCGGGTTGTATGGTAAAAGAAATATCCTTTAAAACATATTGTTCATCATTGTAGGCAAACCATACTTTTTCAAATTCAATTTTTCCTTTTAATTTGCCCCTAACCCCTAAAGGGGAATTCACAGCTTCTTCCACTTCAGGGGAAAGGGACGGAATAAAATCTTCATTCTCCAAAACTTTAAACACACGTTCGCTTGCTACCATTCCCATTTGAAGCACATTAAATTTATCTGCAATTACACGTAATGGCCTGAATAATAAATTGAGGTACATGATAAAAGAAATGATAACGCCCGCATTAAAAGAATTATTGGCGCCCCACCAAACTAAAAGACCTGTAGAAAATGCCAGCACAATTTCTACAACGGGAAAAAAAACAGAGTAAGCAAGAATAGCCCTGATATTGGCATTGCGATGTTCTTTGTTGATCTTTTTAAATTTTTCCAGTTCCTTGTCTTCAACAGCAAAAGCCTGCACCACGGCCATACCGGTAATGTGTTCCTGCACAAATGCATTAAGATGAGCAACCGCATTACGCACCGCAATAAAAGATCTGTTTACACTCTCTTTAAAAAAATAAGTGGCAATTATCAATATTGGGAATGGGGCAAGGCTCACCAATGCCAACCGCCAATCTGCATAAAACATAAAACATAAAATAGAAATTATTGAAAGTATATCTGCAATTATGGGGATCAGGCCATCAGAAAAAATATCGTTGATAGATTCAACATCATTTACTGTCCGGGTTGTTAATGTGCCGATCGGGGTTTTATCAAATTGCGAAAGATTTAAGCCAAGTACTTTTTTATAAACTGTAACTCTAAGATCTTTTATCACTGATTGACCAAGCCATGCAGTGATGTAAGTGAAATAAAATCGCAAACCGGTTTCAAACAAAAGCATTCCTATCTGGATAATTGTTATAAGAATGAGCCAGTAAGTATTCCTGTCCTTAATAAAATTGTTTACAGTATATTGAATTAAAAATGGCCGCAGCGGAGATATTATTGCCAATACTATTGAAAGAAAGATAGAAGTATATAATTTATTTTTGTAGGGTGCAGCAAAGTGAAATACCTTTTTAAGCTGGGTAAGATCAAATATTTTCTTGGCTAATTTTTTTGCCAGCATTCAGCAAATTTAGCAGTGAATTGTGAGTTGTGACTTGTCAATATTTGGAACGGGAAAATTCTGCATTATGATTAAAGTGTTCCTGCTTTTGAGTAGGCCTTGATAAACAATGCACCTAAATTTTTATGAGGTGGAATATAATCGTCAAAAAGATCTTTTTTATCTCTGCCGGCTTTTGTAAAAACTACTTCAAGATTATTCCACATCTGACGCCAGTCAATATTTTTACCGGCACGCAATGTATTATTAATGGCTTCGATGATGGGTTTGTTCACATCACGAGCCCCAATTTGTTTTGTAGAAATTATATGTGCATCAGGGGCATAATCTAAAATCTGCTTTAAATTATTATAACCGCCGCAGGAGCCAAGCATAATTATTTTTGCGGACTCCGGTAATTGTTTAATAGTATATTGCAGATGATAGCTATGCCCACGGTGAATAACAATAGTTGGTCTTAAATTGCTCGTATCCAAATAATCAATAAGTGCTGTTTGTGCAGCCGCATCTTTATCGGTTTCATTATCTAAAGGACGATTTGCATATATCCAAACCGGTCTTCCTTTTAATGATTTTATTTCTACCCATTGTGGTTTTATTGTTATTTTCCAATCAGGATTTTGAAAAGATTGCAAGTAACTTGCAAATGATTCTTTACCATCTTTATCGCCATAAAAAAATACCTGTTGAATTATTCGTCCTGTATCGTCTGCAAGTTGGGTATAATCCACTGTGTAGACTGGTGGAATACCAATCTCCTTTGATAGATCTATATGATTAGTAGAATCGCCGGAAAGAAAGATCATCTTTAAAAGATTATATATTTTTTGCCCCCTTGCATTTCCATTTTGTATACAGCGCTGCTCATTGTCCGAAACATATTTCAGCATAGATCTGAGCAACCCCGGGTTTCTTATGCTTCCATAAGAATCTGCAACATCTACAGCGTCCTCCAGCGATTCGGAGCTTTCTAAATTAGCAACAAATGCTCTCATCAGTATTTCAGAGGTGCCTTGCATCGTTCTTAAAAAAGTATCCAGCTTATTATAACCGGCAGCCATTTTTATAAACTTTTTAAAGTGATCAAAATTTACTGACATAAGCAATGAATCGCCATGAGGTTTTGTGCCCAATCGCTTAAGCATAAGATCGAACGCATTTTTATAGCTTGATGTATAAATATCATTTTCTCCCAAAACCATCATGTAGTAAAGATCCTGAGGATCAAGTGGTGCCAGCGCCTTAAAACGGATGGCAGGATTACTCACTTCATGCAGATCATTAATTGGTGTAATAAAATGGCGTATGGCTCTCCTTTGCAATTGCTCTGTTAATCCATTCACCCCAAGCATTGCAACAGGCGTATCTTTGTGAAGCAGCCTGTTATAATAATCTATCTCTGTTCTCACCAATAATTTATAATAGCCTACGCTATCATATTTTGTACTGTCTGTTCCAACATATTTTGAAATACCTTCTGTGGTTTGCTTGCCACTTATAAGATCATCTAAAAAAGGAAAATAAAATAATGCATCCTTTCTGGTGCTTAACTGTACAATTGTTTTTATGCGGTTATCCTGATTTCTTTTTATTAATTTTCCCTGCGGACTGTTGGCTGCCTGGGCATAGGAATATATTTGGCTGGGGCTATATTTATAGGCAGTCAAAACCAATTCATCAGCGAAAGGCTCATCAGTATAAGGGCCTATGGTTGATAAAATTTTATCGGGATGCTCTTTAGAATATTTTAAAAATAAATATTTATGGCTTTCTTTATAACCAGGATTGTCTTTAAAAATTTCTGAATTAATAATACCCACCTCATAAGGAACCTGGTCAATATATGGAGCCATACTTTCTCCTTTAAGATTCGCCTTTAAGATGGAAGAAAAATTATCTACCAACACCGGTGCAAGTGTAGGGGAAAGCTTATGAGACTTCCAACTGTTGTTAAAACTTCTTACAAGAGACTCTACCAAACGCAGGTATCTTATTTTATCATTATTGGTAGGTAAAGCAGTATTTTTTTCTATACTGTTCCTAAGGTTATCTACTTTTCTAAACAATGCATCTGTAACCTGCAGATTTACTTCGTCTACATTAGATATTTTAATGAACCTGTCTGATTTTCCATCTATCCTGTCGGCCCTGTTTTGTTCCTTAATTATATTATCATGAAACACACGCCTGTTTAAAGGGATAGTATCATTATAAGCAAAAGAAAAACACGGGATAAAAAGCAGAGAGACTATGAATAAGCAAAAAATGTTTTTCATAATTGTATTGCTATACTACGCAAAAATAGTTCCATTGGGCTGAATTATAAGCAGGTAACGCATTTTAAGAGTTGAAACGCATACAATTTGTTGCATATTATAAGGTATTAACCTTTTTTTAAGAAGATGTAATTATATCTATTCAGATCGTCTTTGTGAAACCGGTAACTGGATATCCCTTTTAAGCAATTTATCAGACGCAGGCAATTTTTTCTTTTCTTCTTTCATGACGGCCACCTTCAAATTCAGTATGTATAAAGATATCGACCATTTTTTCCACATCACCTTCTCTTACAAAACGGGATGGAATACAAATTATATTGGCATCATTATGTTTTCTGGCAAGCTCTGCTAATTCTTCTCCCCAGCAAACTGCCGCTCTAATATGTTGATGTTTGTTAGCAGTGATTGCTACACCATTTGCGCTACCGCAAAGTAAAATGCCAAATGCAGTTTCTTTATTTTCAACCGAACTTGCTACGGGGTGTGCAAAGTCGGGATAATCTACCGAATCAGTTGAATACGTCCCAAAATCCTTGTACTCCAATCCCTTTCCTTCTAAAAAAGAAATAATATCTTCTTTATATTCAAATCCGGCATGGTCGCAACCGATGGCAACTGGTTTAGATAAATTAAATGGTGACATAGCTGACAAATTTTAGTACTGTAAAGTTAGAAATAAAAACCAGCATAGATGGTTAAAAGATGTCTATATAAATCAATTCTTAGATAATCTCAAGGGGGGATACGGAAGAGGAAAATATTTTATCAAGATTTCCGAATTCATCAACAAGGTATTTATAAAAATTCCATGATGGTTCTTCGATATTCCAGCCATTTTTATCTGCATTGCATAACCATTGATAAACAGGCTGTTTATCATTCCCTGTTACATGATCTTTATGAAATAGCGGAAAGGTTACACCAAAATTAACTTTGCAGAAATTTTCTATCTCTTCATCAGTTCCCGGCTCCTGGCCTCCGAAATCATTTGAGGGAAAACCAAGCACAATCATCTTATTATTATGAAGTTGATATAGTTTTTCCAACTCATTATATTGAGGAGTATAACCACATTGGCTTGCAAGGTTTACCAGTAAAATTTTCTTACCTCTAAATTTTTCAAAATTCACTACCACTCCGTTATTAGCTTTTGCAGATAAACCGTAAAAACTTTCAGGCGGTTTTATTTTTTTATAATTAGGAGAGATTGAAATACCGGCTCCTGTAAGCTTTGATATCTTCATCCTAAATCCATAAAATTTTGTGATGATCTTTTTTAAAATACCCATTTACTTTCTAAATAAGAAAATCAAGTTAGATGAAACAAGGGATAGTCATTAATACAAAATACGAAGATTAAAAACATCTTCAAAGTTTGTTCTAAATTCCAAATCTTTGTTGATATATACCATTTAAAAATAAACTCATGACAAAATCAGAAGAGATGTTTCATAAAATTTCAGGTGAGCATCCTGATGCTAAAGAAGGAAAAATGTTTGGCGCTCTTTGTATAAAAGCACCAAACGGTAAAGCCGGCGTTATGTTTTGGAAAGATGATATGATTTTTAAACTGGATGGTAATGATCTTAAAAATGCGTTAAGTTTAAAAGGAGCAAAATTGTTTGATCCCATGGGAAACAGACCAATGGGAGGTTGGGTAAAGCTTTCGGTCTAACATTCAAAAAAGTGGAAAGATCTTGCAGGAAAGTCCATGGAGTATGTAAAGAATTTAAAGAAATAATTATTTTATAAACCATTTAAACAATTTCAACTTTCCTTTAAGCGGCGGGTATTTAAAAGCAGGATCAACCCAGGTTGGAGTTTTCATAACAGGCTTTGCCCTTGTAAAAGTGTCAAAAGTGAACTTACCATGATAGGCTCCCATGCCGCTGCTGCCAACACCGCCAAAAGGTAAATTGTGGTTGGTAAAATGCCAGTCAGCATTATTGATACAGCCGCCGCCAAAAGAAATTTTTTTTATCCACTCTCTTTCTTTGTTCTTATCATTGGTGAATAAATAAAAAGCGAGCGGGGTTGAATTTCTCTGTACAATTTCCATTGCTTCATCTGTACTGCTAAAACTAATTACAGGCAATACAGGACCAAAAATTTCTTCATGCATAATAGGTGCACCAGCGGATACATTTTCTAAAATAGTAGGTGCAATGAATAACTTTTCCCTGTTGTATTTTCCTCCTGTTACAATCTTTCCGTAAGTGAGGTAACTAATAAGCTTATCAAATCTTTTTTCATTGATGATCTTACCATAGTTATAATTATTCATAGGATCATCAGAGTAAAATTTTATGACAGTTTCCTTCAACTTGCTTACAAATTTTTCTTTTACATCAATATGTACCAATACATAATCAGGTGCAACGCAGGTTTGCCCCGTATTTACAAATTTGCCAAATGCAATGCGTTTTGCTGCAACAGTAATATTTGCATCAGCACAAACAACAGCAGGGCTTTTACCTCCAAGCTCTAATGTAACAGGGACCAATTTTTCTGCAGCCATTTGGTAAATAATTTTTCCAACAAGTATACTGCCTGTATAAAACACATGATCGAATCGAAAATTTTTCATCATATCCGGAACTACCTCAGCACCATCGCCTGTAATTACTTTTATATATTCTTCAGAAAAAAATTCTATAATTATTTTTTCTATTACCCCTGATGTTGCCGGTGAAAATTCCGATGGTTTTAATACAATACAATTACCCCCGGCAATAGCACCAACCAATGGTATCAATAATAACTGCAAAGGATAATTCCATGGGGCAATGATAAGCACCACACCTAAGGGGTCTCTGTATATTTTACTGGATGATGGAAAATTTACAAGGTTTGTTCCTGCAGGTTGCGGCTCCATCCAAATATGGAGATTTTTAAGAGCGACATTAATTTCTGCCAGCACTAATCCTGTTTCCGTAGCATATGTTTCTTCAGGATTCTTTTTAAGATCAGCATATAATGCCTGTTCAATTTTTTTTTCGTTGGCAAGAAGTGTTTGTTTTAATAACTGCAACTGTTTTTTACGAAAGGCATATGGTTTTGTAGCATGACTGTTATAATAACTGCGCAGATTGATAAGTGAAGAATTTAAATCAGTCATTACAATTAAATTTGTTACTCAAGGTAATAAAAAACAACAATGCCGGAAACTGATGAATATTATATGATGCAGGCATTAAAGGAGGCCCAAAAAGCTTATGATGATGGCGAGGTTCCTATAGGTGCAGTGATTGTAATGAAGGATAAAATCATCGCACGTGCTTACAACCAGGTTGAGAAATTAAATGATTCTACAGCCCATGCAGAGATCATTGCTCTCACCTCTGCATATAATTATTTAGGAGCAAAATATTTAACTGAAGCAACTGTATATGTTACTATTGAACCATGCCTTATGTGTGCAGGCGCTTTGTATTGGAGTAAGATTGGCAAAATTGTATATGCAGCAGAAGATAAAAAAAATGGGTACAGGAAATATATTACCATGGAAGAGAGAAATCCTTTTCATCCCAAAACAAAAATTGTAAGCGGCATTTGCAAGGATGAATGTGCCTCATTGATTAAAGAGTTCTTTAAGGGGAAAAGATAATTTTCGTGATAAGGAAATAATTTTTTGCAACGGTTTTTTATAATATTATCCAACTAAATTTGCAGTCCATCATTTTTATAACACTTTAAAATATATTTTATGGCATTTACAGTACCGGCTCTTCCATATGCTTATGAAGCACTGGAGCCACATATTGATAAACAAACAATGCAGATACACCACGATAAGCATCACCAGGCTTACGTTGATAATTTAAATAAAGCAATCGCAGGCACAGAAAATGAAAATAAGAGCATTGAAGAATTGGTGAAGAATGCGGGCAGTATTAGCCCTGCTGTTAGAAATAATGGCGGCGGGCATTGGAATCATAGTTTCTTCTGGGAAAGCCTTGCACCTGATGCTGGTGGAAATCCTGATGGAAAATTAGCTGATGCTATCAATGAAGCATTTGGTTCTTTTGATGGTTTAAAAGAAAAATTTAATGCAGCAGGATTAACACGTTTTGGAAGTGGATGGGCATGGCTTGGTTCGCAAGGCGGCAAATTGGTTATTTGTTCAACACCAAACCAGGATAATCCTTTAATGGATGTTGCTGAATGTAAATGCACACCTGTATTGGGTTGTGATGTTTGGGAGCACGCTTATTATTTAAAATATCAAAACAAACGGGCTGATTATTTAAATGCTTTCTGGAATGTAGTGAATTGGAAGAAAGTTGCCGAGAGATATAACCAATGATTTTAATGATTTGAATGATAAGGCTGCGATATTTTTATTGCAGCTTTTTTTATGGCACAGGATCGTGCCCATGGCCACCCCAGGGATTGCATCTTGCAATCCTTTTTATGGTAAGCCAGCCACCTTTTATCAATCCATATTTTTTAAAAGCTTCAACTCCGTATTGTGAACATGTTGGTGTAAATCTACACTGCGGGCCCAGCCATGGCGAAATGATCCATTGGTATAATTTTATTAAAAAAATAAATGGCAGACTAAGTATCCGCAGCAATGGCTTCATCAGCAATTTTATTTAACCTGTTTAAAGCTGACTGCATCTTTTCATATATATTTTTGTATTCAGCAATTTCCTTTCCTGTATAAATAAAAAACACAGTCATAAATCTTCCATTCTTTTTTAATGTTTCGGTTAGATCATTTTTTTGCAACCGGTAAACCTCTCTCATTAATCTTTTTATCCTGTTCCTGTCAACTGCTTTTTTAAAATTCTTTCCACTTACAGCAAAACCACTTTGCAGCGGGGCGATATTTTTTTCAACAAAAATATATAATACCCTGAACGGAAAATTTGAAAAAGAAGCACCTTGCTTAAATAAAATTTCAATAAGCTTTTTACTTTTAAGCTTCTCTTCTTTTTTAAATGTTAGTTGTTGTTCGATGGTGATTTTTTT
The DNA here is from genome assembly GCA_043749085.1 of Chitinophagales bacterium. Classification (GTDB taxonomy): domain Bacteria; phylum Bacteroidota; class Bacteroidia; order Chitinophagales; family Chitinophagaceae; genus Ginsengibacter. The sequence continues at coordinate 3,673 of JAYVEA010000319.1, read as the reverse complement.
AAACAAATATCTTTATTAAACCTAATAAAAAAAGTCCCGCAATAAGCAGGACTATAATATCGATAATTTCTATCAAAAAACTATTTTTTATCTACATGCTCATCAGAAACAGAAAGCTTATGCCTTCCTTTTTTCCTCCTGCTGGCTAAAACTTTACGTCCGTTTGCTGTTTCCATGCGTTTACGAAAGCCATGTACGCTTTTTCTGCGTCGTTTATGTGGCTGATATGTTCTTTTTTTACCTGGCATTGTATTAAATTTTCCTTTACAAATTAATAATTATTGTTTCAGCAACAGGACACCATTCCTGATGTTTGTGAAAGGGGAGCAAAGGTAATATAAATTTGAGATTTTTGAACCCTGAATTGAGATTATTTAATTTATATCAATATGGGTTGATTTTAAAGACTTTTCGAAAAACGAAGCCGAGTGCCTGTCAAAATCTTCTTCGGAATCTGTTGTATATAACTCAACCTTACCGTTTTTACCGCATTGTTCATCTATTTCCGGATGACGATCGAGATAATCTTTTAAACTTTCAGCTATTATTTCTCCCTGGGAAATGACATTTATTCCATCTGGAGCAAAACGCCGGATCTTTTTAAGTAAGAGAGGATAGTGTGTACATGCCAGTAAAATAGTATCTATTTCTTTAGACTGATTTAGTAATTCATTAATATTCTTCTTTATAAAATAATCAGCTCCTTCAGAATCATATTCATTGTTTTCTACTAAAGAAACCCATAAAGGACAAGCCTGCTGAAAAACTTTTACGGCCGGAAAAAATTTATTTATTTCTATAGGGTAAGAATCGGATTGCACAGTTCCATTAGTACCCAAAATGCCTATAGTATTTGTTTTGGTAAGATTGCCGATAATTTCTGCCGTGGGCCTGATAACACCCAATACTCTTTTATCAGGACCGATCTGATCAAGATCTTTTTGCTGGATAGTTCGCAAAGCCTTTGCAGAAGCAGTGTTGCAGGCGAGGATTACCAGTGTACAACCCTGCCCAAAAAACCATTTTACGCATTGTAAGGTATATTGATAAACCGTTTCAAAACTTCGTGTACCATAAGGGGCACGGGCATTATCACCTAAGTATAAATAATCGTATTGAGGCAGCTTACTTACCAGTTCCTTTAATACCGTTAAACCTCCATAGCCTGAATCAAAAACACCAATGGGTTTACCAATCATTTATCAAAAGTAAAAAAGCCATCCTAATTGGATGGCTTAAATATTTTTATTTAATTTTTACTTGCTTTTAATTTTTACTTTTTCAGGAACAGTTGTTTTAGGTTGAGGTTGAGGTGTAGAAGTAGATGCTGCTCTTAAACCTAATTTTTTTCTTACCAAAGCTGCAAGATCATCTCCCGGAGGAGCAACTAATAAAGCTTCCTTTGGAAATACGTAGCTATAACCATTTTCCTTTGCTACTTCCTGTATAGCAGCCTGTAATCTTCTTTGAATTGGTAAAGATAATTCCTGCCTTTTTTGCTCAAACTGTTGCTGAATTTGCTGCTCTGCACCACTTAATTCTGAAACTGTTTTTTGAAGTTCTGTTCTTTTAACTTCTTTCAGGCTTGGATTCATTGTAGCTGAATCTTTATAAAACCTTGCAACAGCCTCATTAAAATCATTTTGCTTTTGCTGTGCAGCCTGGTATAATGCCTGTTGGAATTGATTTAACTGGGTATCCACTTTAGCAGCCTCTGGCATTGATACAATAACCTCATCTGCGCTTATGTAACCAATTTTGCCTTGGGCCTTAGTTGTGTTTGATGATCCAAAGATTCCTATTGTTATCAAACCGAGTGTAATGAACTTTTTCATTTTCTTTTTTATTATTTATTTATAGTGTTTAAAACGTTTAATTAAGCTGCACACAGAAATGCCTTTCGCAATTATTTAACACCCAATTCTCTCAGCACATCATCACTCTTATCCAATTTTGGGTCGGCAAAGATAACGGTTATCCCTTCACTTTTATCCAGAATAAAATCATAAGATTTTGCAATAGCTAATCTTTGAATAGCATTATAAACTTTATCCTGTATTGGTTTAATGAGCTCTTGTCTTTTTTTAAAGATATCACCTTCATATCCATATCTCTTTCTCTGAAGATCTTTCAATTCTTTTTCCTTATTAAATAATTCATCCTCTCTTTTTTTCTTTAACTCATCACTAAGCATTACCTGCTCTGCATCAAAATCTTTATACATCTTATCAAGGTCTGCAGATTTTTTATCAATTTCCTGCTGCCATTGGCCACTGAACTGATCCAGCTTTTGTTGTGCCGATCTGTATTCGGGTAATTTTTGTAAAATATATTTTGAATCAATCACAGCATATCGCTGTGCGCTGCAGTTAAAAAAGCCTGCAACAAATAAAGCGGATAAAATAAGATTCTTTATCATGATACAGTTTTATAAAATTATTCCGGTTCCTGGCCAAGCATGAATGTGAACTTGGCTGCACCTTTAAGCCCTGAGGTAGGTGTGATCCTATCCAAACCAATTCCATAATCAAAGCCCAGCAAACCAAACATTGGTAAAAAGAACCGCATTCCCAACCCTACGCTGCGCCTTAGCTTAAATGGATTATAATCCTGAAATTTAAACCAACCATTGGCGGCTTCAAAAAATGCAAGTCCATAAATTGTACTGCTTGCACTTGTACTAAACGGATATCTTAATTCGAGCGTATATTTATTAAAAATAGGGAAGAACTCTTTTGCACTGCTTTGATCAGGATTAATTTTTGGATCAGTATTATCATATACCGGGTATCCTCTATGGGCAATAATATCATATCCTAACAAGGCAAAGCTATTACTTAATCCTGCATCGCCTAATTGGAAACGCTCAAACGGAGATAATTCAATTTTGGTATTATACCTGCCAAGAAAACCGAATTTGGCAGCAGCTTTTAAAATAAACTGTTTGTTTTTTTCTTCCCCATGGGCTTTACCAATAGGCACATACCATTCCGCATTAAAACGCTCCTTATGAAATTCAACATACTTATATTTCTGAATAGGGTCGCTGTATAAAGCTATATCCCTGAATAATGAATATGGAGGTGTTAACTGCACACTTAAAGCAAAGTTAGATCCACTGGTTGGAAAAACAGGATTAGGACCTGCGGAACTTCGTGCAAGCGTAACTTTAAAACTAACATTAGTTGAATTACCATTTGTTAGCCCGGGAAAAATATTATAATTCTTTAACTTATACTGCTGAAGATTCAGGGCATATACGATGGAAAAATAATCATCCGGCCATTTTAATTGTTTACCTAAGGAAACGCCAAACCCTGTTGTTTTTATAAAAGATGAATCTGCAAAATTATTGCTATAACGACCTGTAAAAGGATCGTATGCATTTGCATACTTGGTATCGTAATAACTTACTGTAAAGGAATTGCGCTTTTTACCGCCTAACCAAGGCTCAGTAAATGAAAAATTGTAAGAGCGAAATGCTTTACCATTACTCTGTACCCGTAAACTAAGTTTTTGTCCATCACCGGTAGGTAAGGGAGACCATGCAGTCTTCTTGAAAATATTATTGATTGAAAAATTATTGAAGGTAACTCCAAGTGTTCCTGTTAAACCAATACCACCGCCAAAGCCTGCAGAGAGTTCTAATTGATCCGATGATTTTTCTTCAAGG
>JAYVEA010000318.1:0-8974 GCA_043749085.1 Chitinophagales bacterium | reverse complement strand
CATACCATAAATGGAACTGGGATTATTTTAAACAAATTGTAGGTAATGTAAAAGTTGGCTTATATAATAATGTAAAGAGCGATGCATACACACCCATAAACACTGCTGACGATTACAAAACTTTTGGTGAATATATTGATATGATAAAAGAAGGGCCGGCAGCATGGAGGATATTCTTATTTAATATTTTTCAACATGCTCCACAGCTTACAAAAGATTTTACATGGCCGGAACATTTAATGAAGGGATTTGTAAAACGCTATCCCATGCTGTTTGTCGGCGGCGCCACTTCTATTACGCACATGCATTTTGATATTGATGTTTCTCATATTTTACATACCCAGTTTATGGGAAGAAAAAGAGTGCTTTTATTTCCCAATGAGGAGCAGTATAAGCTGTATCGTAAACCTTTTGAAGTATTGAGCCTGGTGGATTTTTCTCATTATCATGAAGGCAATGGCACTCCTGATTATGAAGCTTTTCCTGCAGTAAGATATGCAAAGGGATACGAGGTTATTTTAGAACATGGTGATACTTTATTTATGCCTGCAGGCTACTGGCATCATATGGAATATTTAGATAGCGGATTTGCTATGAGCTTAAGAGCCATGCAGGGTTCTATGGAAGGAAAATTAAAGGGTGTATGGAACTTATTTGGAATGAGAACGATAGACACCGTTATGAAAAAAACCCTTCCAAAACCCTGGTATAACTATAAGAAGAAGAAAATTTTTAAGGCTGCAAATGAGGCGTTAAAAAGCTATGAGAATTAAAAATTAAAATTATCTTTGTAACCGAATAAGCAGTAATTTGCGATTCGCATTTCTCAAAACTCTTTCCTAATCCTATACTGAAAGCTGCTGAATACCGAAGAGGTATAATTTTTAATTTAGTCCCAAAGAATAGAAAACATTTTAAAATATCTTATCTAACTATATAGATTAAAGTTTTTTTTCTTGTGGTTTCAGAGGTAAGCAAGGCCGGTGATATTTATCACTGGCCATTTTTTTTACCTCAACCCTGAACCTTCTCCACAGGTGGTGAAGGGAATGCAGTTCGATAAAATGTTTATTATTCCAACGCTTTATTAATAAACTTTACAAGTGGGGTAAGTGCTTTAAAGGCTTTGATGGTTTTATCTGCTAATTTATTACTTGTAAGATCCTCATCAGGTAAATATTTTATAGCAATCAGGCTTTTAAACTTTAAATATTCGCCTGCAGGGTTTTCTTTATCGTATCCTCTTGGCAGGTTGTTAAGTTTTACATCGGGTGTGTTTTCGAGTTCTTTATGCTCAGAGATAAAATTTTTATTTTCAACAACACTTTTAAATTCATCAAAGCTGTAATCAATTTCCTGCCTGATCTTTTTTAATTCAGGTGCCATCGGCATCCATATACCACCGCCTGCAAAACTTTTACCTCCCGGCTCTGCATGAAAATAGTAGCCTGCATAAATTGATTTTTTACCGCCCCGGTCAAAGCTTGCCCCCATATTGGTTTTATAAGGTGTTTTATTTTTTGAGAACCGTATATCACGATTTATCCTGAAGACGCAATCTTTGATCTGCAGATCTTTTATATCATTATCAAACAGTGCTGTTTTTTTAATTATAGTTGCGACAAAATTTCCAAAGTCGTCCTTTGCATCAAGATATTCATTACGATGTGCATCAAACCAGGGTTTGTTATTGTTTTTGGAAAGTGTTTTTAAAAATTTTAATGTTGAGGATTGAAGCATAGTAGATTATTTGTCTGAACCATGATTTATGGGATTAAAAGATTTATGAGAAACTGGATTACAAAGATGACAGAGCAAGGGTAAATAAAATCTTATTAATCTACAAATCTACCCAAATCATGGTTCAGAAATTATTGTATCATTTTTAAAAATTCTTCTTCAGAGATAACTTTAATGCTGCTTATTTTTTTTGCTTTATCAAGCTTGCTCCCGGCATCTTCACCAACAACCAGGTAATTTAATTTACTGCTGACTGAGCCAAGTAATTTACCTCCATTCTTTTCTACCATTTCTTCTGCCTCACTGCGTTTTAAAGTTGGAAGGCTACCTGTAAATAAAAATGTTTGCTGATTTAAAATTCCGTTAGTTTCAACTTTTTTATTTGTGTTCTTAAGATTAACTCCCAAATCCTCCAGTTTTTTTATCATCTCAATATTATCTTCCAAATGAAAGAACTGGTAAATGCTTCCGGCAACTTTTATTCCTACATCTTCTAAATTTTGTAATTCTTCTAACGAGAATTTTTCAAAGTCAAGTAAATAATCAACAGCTTTGGCAAGTGTTTTAGCAGTGGTTTCACCAACATAGCGAATGCCTAGACCAAATATCAATCTATGTAACGGTTGTGTCTTTGAATTCTCAATTGCAGTTCTCAGATTTTCAATAGACTTTTGTCCAAAGCCTTCCAGCTGAGAAATCTTTTCATAATCCAGTGTATAAATTCCGGGTATATCTTTTAATAAACCAAGCTCGAAAAACTTTACAATATTAGCTGCGCCAAAACTCCTGATGTCCATAGTATCTTTACTTACAAAATGTATGATGCGTTCAACAACCTGCGCTTTACAATTAATATTTACACAACGTAAAACTGCTTCCCCTTCGGGCTTTACCAATTCATCATTACATACCGGGCATTTTGTGGGGAAGACGATTTTCTTTTCTGTTCCCTTTCTTAATTCAATTAATGGTTTAACGATGTAGGGTATTACATCACCAGCTCTTTCAACTAAAACTGTATCGCCAATGCGAACATCTTTTTCCTTTACAACATCCGGATTAAAAAGTGATACAGACGTAACTGTTACACCACCAATATGAACAGGCTCAATCTTGGCAACAGGAGTTATGGAACCTGTACGACCAACCTGGAATTCGACATTAATTAATTTGCTGGTTGCCTGACGTGCTTTAAATTTAAAAGCTATAGCCCATCTTGGATGATGTGTTGTGCTTCCCATTCTCTGCTGAAGTTCCACATCATTTACTTTAATAACCATTCCATCTATTTCATAAGGAAGGTCTTCTCTTTTCTTTTCAAATTCATTGCAGAAATTAATAACGTCGTCAATTCCTTTTAAAACCTTTTTCTCTTTTGCAGGTGTTTTAAAGCCAAGCTGCCAAAGCATTTCGAGAGAACCAGAATGAGAGTCAAGTGCTTTATCTAATTTTTTATTAGGGTATTTTGCAACGTAGCTTATATGATAGAGTATAGCCTCAAGATTTCTTTTCCGTACCACCATCGGGTCTTTCATCCTCAGGGAACCGGAAGCTGCATTTCTTGGATTGGCTAGTGGCGCAAGCCCCTGTTCTACAAGATGTTCATTGTATTTTTTAAAACTTTGTCTTGTCATCAACACCTCTCCGCGGATTTCAATTCTTTGTATTCCATAATCAGAAAACTTAGCAGATAATGGAATGGATTTTATTTGCTTAAGATTTGTAGTAACATCATCACCTGCTACTCCATCACCACGTGTTGCGCCTCTAACCAAAATATCATTTTCATAAATTAAAGAAATACTTGCTCCGTCAAATTTTGGCTCTGCACTGTATTCTATCTTATCTGTGTTGATTAATTTTTTTGCTCTTTTATCCCATTCAATTAGATCATCTGCATTGTAACTATTCTCCAAACTTAGCATTGGCACTAAGTGCGGCACTGTTACAAATTCTTTATTTAAACTATTACCAACTCTTTGCGTAGGAGAATCCGGTGTGATTAATTCAGGAGTTTCAGCTTCTATCTTTTCTAAATCTTTATAAAGCTTATCATATTCAAAATCACTTATCAGTGGTTCATCCAAAACATAATATCTATGTTCATGAAATCGCAAAACATCTCTTAGATCAGTAATGCTTCCCGGTTCTTTAAGAAGCTTTTTAGTAACAGCCTGTAATTTTTGTGTTTGTTCTTTCGTGTACATGTGAAAATGTCTGGAGAAATAAAATTACAATATCACGCAAAGGCGCCAAGAAAAAATTTAGGAGCAAAGAGAATAAAGGAAAAACTCGCAGCTTGCGTGAAATAAAAAAAAAAAAAGAATTACATAATCCTCATTGCCTTAGCAAAAGTTGTAACCACAAAAGGAAGTGAAAGCCAAAACCATGGACGCAGGTTGGGCATCACCAGCATGATAATTATCACTATCGCAGAAATTAAAAAATATAACCACCATTTTCCTGATCCTTCTGTAGTATTCATATGATTAATTTGGCGCAAATATAATTGCAATACAGTTCTTTATAAAAATAAATCACAATAACCTCTTAAATATTTAGATGATTTTAATTTTGCGTCAAAATTATTATTGAAAATCAATAGATTGCAAGAGTGCCTCTAAAATTAGTTCCTTATTTCCTTGGTAGATTAATTACATTATCTCACCTTCGCACTCCATTTAAAAAATCTATCGGGATAGCGATAGAATCACTTAAAAAAATAAAATGAGCAAATTACATTTCACCACTAAACATGCGAACGAGGCTACCGTGCAACGTGACTGGTACGTTGTTGACGGCACTAATCAAACCGTTGGTCGTATGTGCGCTAAAATAGCGTCCGTTCTCCGTGGTAAGAACAAGCCTTATTACACGCCACACGTTGATTGCGGCGATTTTGTTATCGTAACAAATTGCGATAAAATTAAATTCACCGGCAACAAGCTGGATGATAAACTTTACATCAATTACAGCGGCTACCCCGGTGGTAAAAAAGAAGAGACCGCAAGGGAACTCCTACGCCGCCGTCCTGATGCGATCATTGAAAGAGCCGTAAAAGGTATGCTTCCAAAAAACCGCTTGGGCCGTAAGATGTATAAAAAATTATTTGTGTACGCTGGGGATACGCATCCGCACACTGCACAGGCACCTAAAACATTAACTTTCTAATTCAACATAATGGAAAAACAAAAAAACGCAGTTGGTCGCCGTAAAGAAGCTGTAACAAGGGTTTTCCTCACCAAGGGTGAAGGAAAGATCACTATCAATGAGAAGGATTATAAAACATACTTCCCTTTGGTTTATTTACAAAACCAGGTTGAAGCGCCTTTCAAAGCATTGGAAGCTGCTGATAAATTTGATGTTGTTGTAAATGCACAAGGTGGTGGCGTAAAAGGACAGGCAGAAGCGGTTAAACTTGGGATTTCCCGTGCACTACTTCAGGTTAATCCTGAGTTTCGCCCGGCACTTAAAGCAGCAGGATTATTAAAGCGTGACCCACGTGCTGTTGAACGTAAAAAGCCAGGTAAGAAAAAAGCAAGAAAGAGCTTCCAGTTCAGTAAGAGATAAAGCCCCCCTAAATCTCCCCCCATAGGGGAGACTTGCAATTGGCAGATGGGTCAAAACAAAAGATAAATTATAAACAACTGCCTGACCTCCCTCTCTATGGGAGAGGGATCGAGGGTGAGGCCAAATTTTAAATATGGAAAATAATACTTCTTTACAACAGCAACTTCTTGAAGCAGGTGTTCATTTCGGACATTTAAAAAAGAAGTGGAATCCTAAAATGTTGCCTTACATTTTTGCTGAAAAAAAAGGTATCCACATCATTGACCTCAACAAAACTGTTGAAGGTTTACAGGAAGCCGCAGCCGCATTAAAATCAATTGCAAAGAGCGGTAAAAAGATAATGTTCGTTGCTACTAAAAAACAGGCAAAGGAAATTGTTACTGAATGTGCACAACGTGTAAACATGCCGTACGTTACTGAGCGTTGGTTAGGTGGAATGTTAACCAACTTCAACACAGTTCGTAAGAGTGTAAAGAAAATGCAGAGCATTGAAAAAATGCTAAATGACGGTACGTTAGACAGTATCACAAAGAAAGAGCGCTTAACACTTGCCCGTGATAAAGAAAAGATGGAAAAGGTTTTAGGCGGTATTTCACAAATAAGCCGTGTGCCTGCAGCTTTATTTATGGTTGATATAGGTCATGAACACATTGCACTTGCAGAAGCAAGACGTTTAGGCATTACAACTTTTGGTATGGTTGATACCAATTGTGATCCTAATAAAGTTGAATTCTCAATTCCTGCAAATGATGATGCTACAAAATCAATTGCAATAGTTACCAATTATATAGTTGCAGCAATCGCAGAAGGTCTTGCTGAAAGACAGGCGCAGAAAGATGATGAGCCTGCCGAAACACAGGATGACACCGAAAGCAAGGTGGCTAAATTTGAAGCCGGCAGTGACGAAGACAGGGAACGCCGTCGTCGTGGACAAAGCGGTGGTGGAAGAGGACCGGGTGGACCAGGAAGCGGTGGACCGCAAAGGCGCAGAACAACAGGCGGACCAGGTGGTGGTGGTAACAGACCGGGTGGACCGGGTGGAAGAAGATAAACCCCTGCCCCTAAAGGGGTTCAGGAAGAATAATAATTTATAATCTTTTAAAAAATTAGTCCCTTTAGGGATTTAGGGTATGAGTACAACAACAATTATAACAGCCGCAGACATAAATAAATTACGTCAGCAAACAGGTGCAGGTATGATGGATTGCCGTAAAGCACTTACAGAAAGCAATGGCGATTTTGAAGCAGCTATCGATTACTTAAGGAAAAAAGGACAAAAGGTAGCAGCACTTAGAGGTGACCGTGAAGCGAAAGAAGGTGTAGTTATCGCAAAAACAACTGCAGATAATAAAACAGGTTTTATTGTTAATGTAAGCTGCGAAACAGATTTCGTTTCAAAAAATGCGGAGTACGTTGAATTTGCAAAATCTATAATGGATGCAGCAATTTCAAATAATGTCAAGAGCATTGAAGAATTAAATTCAGTAAAAATTGGTAACGAAACTGTTGCTGATAAATTAAATGAGCAGGTAGCAAAAATTGGCGAAAAGATAAGTGTGTCAAAGTTTGAAAGAGTTGAAGCAGAATACGTAGCAGCATATATTCATGGTGCTTACAGAATGGGAGTGTTAGTTGGTTTTAATAAAGACGCTGGCGAGGCAGGGAAAGATATTGCCATGCAGATCGCTGCAATGAATCCTATCGCTGTTGACCAATCATCAGTAGCTCCTGAAGTTATTGCAAGAGAAAAAAATATTGCCATTGAGCAAGTGAAAGCAGAAGGAAAGCCCGCTGAAATGGCTGAGAAAATTGCTATGGGAAAAATAAATAAATTTTTTAAAGACAGTACTTTACTTGCCCAGCCTTTTGTAAAAGATGCAAATAAATCTGTATCAGATTATTTAAAAAGTATAGATGCTGATTTGAAGGTTATAGAATTTAAAAGAGTAGCCTTGGGATAATCTCTATCGAAATATTTAAAAAGCCGGAACAATGTTTCGGCTTTTTTGTTTGTCAGCCCTCCATCTTTTTATTTTATTTTTATATCCTCTTAAAAAATAAATAATGACAAATAAAATAGATTGGGCGCAGGCTATTAAGGCTCTCATAAAAAAATACAAAGGCAAAAAACATCCACTTGAATATAAAAATATTTATCAGCTGCTGGTAATGGTGGTTCTATCTGCACAGGATTCTGACAGACATATTAATTCTCTTGCACCGGACTTGTTCAAAGCATTTCCTGACATGGAAGCGCTTAGTAAAGCAACACCGGAAATGCTTTTTAAATATGTAGGAAAGGCTCGCAATTTTGGTAACAAAACTAAATGGCTTACTGCAATTGCAAAGCAAATAAAAAAAGATAAAAATATTCCTGTTACAATGGAAGAGCTCGTTGCATTGCCCGGCATTGGCAGAAAATCCGCTAACGTTATTATGCGTGAAGCAGGAGAAAAAGCTGAAGGCGTGATGGTTGATCTGCATGTGGTTCGTGTTGCACAGCGATTAGGGATTGCGACAAGTACAGATCCAAAAAAAATTGAACAACAAATAATGGAAGTGATACCGCAATCAGATTGGGGTGAAACAGGAATGGCTATTTCATTTTTAGGAAGAGAAACCTGCCGTCCTTCACATCCAAAACATGAGGAATGTGTGATGAGCAGCGTTTGTGAATATTATAAAGAACAACATTCTAAATAATGTTATTAATGAACTTCATTTAAATTTTATAAATAACTTTTCCATTATTATCTTGCAGCGGCTAAAATTTAAAAATCTAAATCGCAAACCTTCATGCTTCCCCGCTACAAACGTGTCCTCTTAAAACTTTCCGGTGAATCTTTAATGGGTGATAAAAATTTCGGACTTGACTCTGATGTATTATCACAATATGCCGAGGATATAAAACTAATAACAGAGCTTGGTGTACAGGTAGCCATAGTTATTGGCGGCGGCAATATTTACCGTGGTATGAATGAGGCTGAGACAGGTATTGAGCGTGCACAGGGAGACTATATGGGAATGCTTGCAACAGTAATAAACGGCATGGCATTACAAAGCGCTTTGGAAAGAGCAGGCGTATATACACGGCTGCAAAGTGCAATTAAAATGGAACAGATAGCAGAACCTTATATCCGGCGGAGAGCCATAAGGCATTTGGAAAAGGGTCGTGTAGTTATATTCGGTGCTGGTACTGGTAATCCCTATTTTACTACTGATACTGCCGGCTCATTAAGAGCTATCGAAATAAAGGCTGATGTTATTTTAAAGGGAACAAGAGTGGATGGAATTTACACAGCTGATCCCGAAAAAAATCCTTCTGCAGAAAAATTTGAAACTATCACATTCAATGATTGCATAACAAAAAATTTAAAGGTGATGGATATGACGGCCTTTACTTTATGCATGGAGAATGAACTCCCTATTATCGTTTTTGATATGGATACTACTGGTACATTACTAAGAGTTGTTACTGGCGAAAAAGTAGGTACACTTGTTACTGGATAGTTTTACTCACTGCTCACAACTGACCATTCACAATTATAATGTAGATAAATAAGCCTTGATGTCGCTTAAGGATGTAGGCTGTGGTGTAAGCGGCACTGTCTGCACTCCATTAAGACTTGTTTGCCCGGTAGTTATTGTTTCGTGCCCGAGGTAA
>JAYVEA010000317.1:0-2695 GCA_043749085.1 Chitinophagales bacterium | reverse complement strand
TTCCATTTGCATCCATTCCTATTAAACCACCTTCTCCATTTAATTGCACTAATTTATTTAGAACAACTTCTTCGCAGGCTTCCTGAAGGCTCATATTTTTATATTCCATAAGGCAACTTACATCATAAGCAACCACTGCCCGGATAAATGGTTCGCCATGACCTGTACATGAAATTGCACAGGTTTTATTATTTGCGTAAGTACCTATTCCTATTAAGGGACTATCTCCTATTCTTCCGAATTGCTTATTTGTCATTCCGCCTGTTGAAGTTGCAGCAGCAATATTTCCTTTTTTATCACAGGCAACTGCGCCAACAGTACCAAATTTACTTTCCTTAACGGCGCCGATAAGTTTATCACTTTTATGATCCAGCGTATACACATCACTGTCTCTTATCTCCCGCCATTGATCATACCGGAGTTGGGTATAAAAATACTCATCAGGTTCCAATTTTACGCCCTGCTTAATTGCAAAATCATTGGCTCCCTTACCACTTAAAAATACATGACCGCTATGCAACATAACCTGCTCAGCCAATTCTACAGGGTTGCGAACATTTCTAACAGCTGCTACAGCTCCTGCTTCCAGCGTTTTTCCATCCATGATGGCTGCATCCAGTTCATTAATACCTTTTTTTGTAAACACTGCACCTTTACCTGCATTAAACAATGAATTATCTTCAAGGTAAATAGTTGCCGCCTTTACAGCTGTTATCGCAGTGCCACCGTTTTCTAATACTGAAAAGCCTGCATCCAATGCCTGTTGCAAACCCTGCCTGTATTCTTTTTCCAGCTCAGGCGTCATATCTTTTTTTAAGATCGTTCCTGCCCCGCCATGAATTGCCAGTGAATATTTTTTCATCCTGTAAAATTAAAAAGAAGTTAGCGGTAATTATATAAGATGTCTACATTCTTCCAATAGTTTCTCTTTATCAATTGCTGCGGTACCAACAATCTCGCAAACCAAACCTCCTGCTATATTTGCTATCTCTGCCGTAAGATGAATATCTTTTGTAGCAGCATATAGTAACGAAGCTACAGCAATTACTGTATCTCCGGCACCACTTACATCCGCAACATTTCTTAAATGTGAAGGGATTATTTTTGATGCTGTTTCATTTTGATAAAACATTCCTTTATCAGAAAGTGTGATAAGCGAAATACCCTGATTTAATTTTTCTTTTAATTGCCGGTGTATTTCAGAAAGCATTTTTTCATTTACCTCATCTGATAAAATATGAAGGCTTTCTTTTACTTCCTTTAAATTAGGTTTAAAGAGGGTAACATTTTTATAAGAGAAGAAATTTTTCCTTTTTGGATCAGCAGTACAAATAATATTTTGTGCGCAACATAAATCAATCACTTTTTTTATAACAGCTTCCGTTAGTATTCCTTTATTATAATCCTGTAAAATAAGTACGTCAGGATTTATCTCACTAACATATTCTTCTATTTTTTTAATTAAATTTTCTTCTTCCTTTCTTTCAAGATCATGCACATGCTCTGCATCTAACCTCATCATTTGCTGGTTACGGCCAATGATCCTTATCTTATTTGTGGTAACTCTTTTATCAGAAAACAAAACATAAGCCGTATCAATATTATTTTCTTTTAAAAGAGAATTTAATTTTTGTCCTTCTTCATCTTTGCCCAAAAGGGTGATCAGCGCTACCTTTGCTCCTAATGCCTGAACATTTAAAGCAACATTTCCTGCGCCACCGATACGATGTTCTTTTTTAGTTACAGCAACCACCGGCACAGGGCCTTCAGGAGAGATACGATCAACAGTTCCCCACCAATAAGTGTCAAGCATCACATCACCTATTACAGCAACTTTTAATTTTGATATTTCACTGAAAAGTTTATCAAGATCAACCGACATCTAAGAAATATTTTGTTTGTTTTTATTTGAGACAGCAATGTAATAGATCGGTATGCCGATCAATGTAATAATTAATCCGGGCCATGTATATTGAGGTTTATAAATAATAAGTAAAATACAAAATGTAATTCCCATTAAAATATAAATCGCCGGCAGTACAGGATAGCCAAAAGCTTTATAAGGTCGTTCAGCATCAGGCATTTTTTTTCTTAAAATAAAAATGCCTGCAATGGTGAGCACATAAAATATTACAACAACAAAAGATATCATATCCAGCAGGTCGCCATACTTTCCGCTTAAGCATAACACAGATGCAACAATACATTGAGCCCATAATGCCCACGAAGGAACAGAATGTTTATTTAATGTTCCTGCATTTCTAAAAAATAATCCATCCTTAGCCATTGTATAATAAACCCTTGCCCCTGCCAATACCAACCCATTATTACAACCAAAAGTTGAGATCATAATCATAACTGCAATAACATAAGTTCCTGCATTACCAAAAATAGAATTTGATGCTGCCACTGCAACTCTATCCTGTTGTGCAAATGCAATATCATGCAAAGGAAGAACTGCAGTGTACATCAGGTTAGCGCAAACATAAATTATGGTAACGATGAGCGTTCCTAAAAATAAGCTCAACCCAATATTTCGTTTTGGATTTTTAACTTCACCTGCAATGAATGTTACATTGTTCCATGCATCACTGCTGAAAATGGAGCCCACCATAGAAGCGGCAATTGCACCTAATATACCTGCACCAACAACAGCAGTCATTCCGCCATCTCCTGTCAGACTTTTCATATTCCA
>JAYVEA010000316.1:0-9076 GCA_043749085.1 Chitinophagales bacterium | reverse complement strand
CTGTATGCAAAACAACTTTGCATCATAAAAGGAATTAATGCAGTATGATGATCATGCACATGAATTACATCAGGCTTATGCTCCCATTTACTTATCCAGTCTACTACTGCTATCTGAAATGCAGTGAATCGCTCAGCATCATCATCATAGCCATATATCTTTTCCCTGTCCAGCAGATCTAGAATATCAATAAGATAAAGATCAAAACCTAGAATATTAGTTGCTTCTTTTATTACAGTATAATTTAACCAATAGTTTGCCATACCAAAAGCGCCTTTGTGTACCACTTCAAATTGGTTCTCATACAAAAATTTAGTGCGATACATGGGCACTACCACCTTGGCTATATTACCCAGTTTATTTTGATATTTAGGTAATGCGCCAACAACATCTCCCAGTCCACCGGCCTTGGCATAAGGATAACATTCCGCACTAACATGTATTATTTCCATCTTACTTTATAAAATACATATCAAATTAAGCATGATTTTGTTATGAACAAATTATAAATCAAAACTAATAAAGTAAAAAAAATCTATTACTTTCATTTTCTAAAATTTGATTGCTATGGCGATGTCAATTACAAACACTATCCCTGTTAATACAGGCGGTACATTTAAGGAAACTAATTATGGCGCCTTAACCACTTTGGTTACTGTGTTTTTCTTTTGGGGATTTATAGCTGCAGGTAACAGCGTTTTTATTCCTTTTTGTAAACATTATTTTAATCTTGACCAGTTTCAAAGCCAGTTAATTGATTTTGCATTTTATGGTGCATACTATCTTGGCGCACTGGGTTTATTTGCCTATGGCTCATTTGGTGGTAAAGATCTGGTTGGAAAATGGGGTTACAAAAAAAGTATTGTTTATGGATTATTATTTTCTGCAATTGGTGCAGTTGCTATGGTAATTGCTGTGAATGCCAACACCTTTACCGGGTTACTCGTTGGTTTATTTATTGTAGCATTAGGCTTTTCGTTACAGCAAACAGCAGCCCAGCCTTTTGCAATTACTCTCGGTGATCCATCAACAGGAACAAGCCGTGTAAATTTAGGAGGAGGTATTAATTCCTTTGGAACTATGATAGGGCCTATTATTGTTGCGTTGGCATTATTTGGCACAACTGCTGCTCTTACTTCCGAACAAATAGAAAGCCTGGGGCTTGACAAAGTAATTGTTTTATATGCCTGCGTAGGAGTACTTTTTATTGGTGCTGCCGCCTTATTTTATTTTTCTAAAAAAGTACCTTCCGGAATTTTAATAGAGGAAGTTGAAAAAGCTAATAAAGCTTTGTATTCATTATTAATAATTACAGGATTATTGATAATCATGTTTGTGCCCGTATTTAATAGTTATAAAACAGACCTAACAAATGCCACTGCTGCAGCAAAACATGATATGGAAACATATAGAATGAAATGGCTGTTTGGGGCGTTAGCTGTGGTTGTTGTAAGTCTGCTTGTTTCCAATTGGAGAGCTATTAAAAATCCTGAAGGCTGGGGAGCGATGAAATATCCGCAACTGGTGTTGGGTATGCTTGCCATTTTTGTTTATGTAGGAGTAGAGGTGACCATTGTAAGTAACTTAAGCGAGCTTTTAAAACAAAAAGATTTTGGTGGCTTTCAATCTTCCGAAGCTGCAAAATATGTTTCTATGTATTGGGGTAGTTTGATGATTGGGCGATGGGCAGGCGCTATTCCCGCTTTTAATTTCAGTGAGCAAACTAAAAAAATACTGTTGGGTGTTGTTCCGCTTATTGCATTTGGTGTTGTTATTGGCGTAAATACGTTGGCGAAAAATGATATGCGTCCATTATATTATTATGGCGTATGTGTATTGATACAAATTGCAGCGTTTTATATAAGCCAAAATAAACCTGCAAGAACACTTTTAATTTTTAGCTTATTAGGAGTTACCGCAATGGTTATCGGATTATTCAGCACCGGCACAATTGCCATTTATTCTTTTTTAAGTGGCGGATTATTTTGCTCTATCATGTGGCCTTGTATTTTTAATTTATCAATTACCGGCTTAGGAAAATATACTACAGAAGGTTCTGCATTTTTAATAATGATGATATTGGGTGGTGGCATAATTCCTCCGATACAAGGCAAGCTTGCGGATTTCCTTCAATCAAAATCTGATGTGCCTGGTTTAGGAATTCATCAATCTTATTGGGTGGCCGTTGCTTGTTTTGCATATCTTGCCATCTTTGCATTTGTTGTAAAAGGTATTTTGAGAAAACAGGGAGTTGATTATGATGCACCGATTGTAGTTGAGGCTTCACCTGAGGGAGCTCTGGAATCTAATATATAAATTATAAAAGTTTTTAAATGGATATATCAAACGAGCTTGCAATAGGAATTGATATTGGCGGTACCAACACCAAGTATGGTATCGTAAATCATCGCGGTGAAATTTTGCAGCAGGGTGAATTGAGAACAGATATGTATCCGCAGGTTGAATCTTATATTGACGCTTTGTTTAATACTTTACAACCTATCATTAAATCAATAGAGAAGGAAAATGTTATTCATGGCATAGGCATCGGCGCACCTAATGGAAATTATTATACCGGGACAATTGAGTACGCTCCTAATTTGAAATGGAGAGGTATTATTCCAATTGCAAAGATGATATCCGATAAATTTAATTTGCCTGCGGCGTTAACCAATGATGCAAATGCGGCCGCCGTAGGTGAAATGACGTATGGCGCTGCAAGAGGTATGAAGGACTTTATTATGATAACTCTTGGAACCGGCGTTGGAAGCGGTATTGTAGCAAACGGACAATTAATTTTAGGCCATGATGGATTTGCCGGAGAATTAGGCCATACAATTATTATCCCCGGTGGCAGGTTGCATGAAGGCACAGGATTACGTGGCTCATTAGAATCGTATGCATCTGCTACAGGCCTTACAAAAACTGCTGTTGAACTATTGGAAAAAAATCCCGATACAGAAAGTCTTTTAAAAAGTCATGGGGGAGATATCAACAGCAAATTTGTTTATGAATGTGCAATGAAAAATGATAAGCTTGCAAAAAAAGTATATGCATATACAGGCAAAATTTTAGGACAGGCACTTGCAAATTTTGTTATGTTCTCTTCTCCTGAAGCCATAGTTTTATTTGGTGGCTTAACAAAAGCAGGTGATATGATAATGAAGCCGACAAGAGAGCATATGGAAAAAAATCTTTTACCTATTTTTCAAAATAAAGTAAAACTGATCTTTAGCGAACTGAAAGAATCTGACGCTGCCATTCTTGGAGCCAGCGCTTTAGTTTGGGAAATAAAATCTGACCTGCAAGTACCCGATCAAATAACCTTATAAAATTAAAAAAGCTGCCGTTAAAAGGGCAGCTTTCATTTGTTAGCGTCAGAGTTTTTATAGGATTTATTTTATCCTTAATACAGGACGAAGCTTATATCCGCCCGGCTCCAAATTAATTGATAATGCAGCATCAAAATCAACGATAAGAGTTGCTAATCCTGCATTTATATTTTTTCCGACTTTAATTTTTAATCCTGATTCGCTGCCGCTTGGTATTGTTAAAGGATATGAAACTCCTCCTACAACAACTGTATTGTTTGATCCTAAGATAAGCCTGATCTCCTTTACAATTCCTGTCTGTACTGTACCGGTTGCTAATAATGTATCTACTCCGTTTTGCAATCCCAATAAGTTATAAACTCTAGCATTTGTATTTAGAGAAATCCATCCCGTACTATCATCTCTAAAATTTACTTTAACTTCTCTTATATCAACATTTACCTTATCGTAGGCAGCAGGCGCATCGGTTAATTTAACCTGCAAATTTGATGTTCCTGAATTGTTGTCTTTTGAGCACGAAACAAAAGTGATAGCGCATACGAATAAGATAATGCTTAGCATTATGTGTTTTGTTTTCATGTTATTTAAGGTTTATTTATCTATATATAGGAAAAAACCGTGCCAACGAAAAATGATAAGAATTACTTTATTGTTTTATACGGATAGAAACGCTACAGGCAAAGGTTTTAAGGAGACTTAAAATAAAAATTGGTTTGCATATTACCAATTGTTAATTGCCAATTGAAATATTTTTCTCATCCAACCATTTGTTTATACCATAACCTGGAATAACATGTTTATTCGAATGATAAGATGAACGAACCAGGGGGCCGCTTTCTACATAATCAAAGCCAAGACTGTAGCCAATTTCACGATATTCTGTAAATTCATCAGGATGAACAAACCGATGAACATCTAAATGTTTTTTACTTGGCTGAAGGTATTGACCGATCGTAATTACATCAACCTTGCTGTCTTTAAGATCATGCATTGTTTGTATCACTTCTTCCTTTGTTTCACCAAGTCCCAGCATAATACCGCTTTTGGTTCTCATTCCCCCCTCCTTTAAAATGCGAAGGGTTTGCATACTGCGCCAGTACTTTGCCTGTATCCTAACCTTCTTTGTTAAACGCTCAACTGTTTCAATATTATGACTCACTACTTCCGGAGCTGCATCAATAATACGTTGTATATTTTCTTTTTCTGCTTTAAAATCAGGGATCAAAGTTTCTAAAGTTGTATTTGGGTTCAAAGATTTAATTGCTTTAATTGTATTGTACCAAACAATTGAGCCGCCATCTTTTATTTCATCCCTATCTACAGAAGTAACTACCGCATGTTTCACTTTCATTAAGTGAATTGCTTCAGCAACCCGTTGCGGCTCATCCCAATCAACCGGTAAAGGGCGACCGGTTGCCACTGCGCAAAAACCACAGCTCCTTGTACAGATATTTCCAAGTATCATAAAAGTTGCAGTGCCTTCTCCCCAGCATTCGCCCATGTTTGGGCAGTTACCGCTTTCACAGATTGTATGCAGCTTATGGGTATCAACTAAATTTCTTACATGCCTATACTCTTCACCTATAGGCAACTTTACGCGAAGCCAGTTTGGCTTTTTCGGTTTAGGTTGAATGACATCTTCCGTTAGTAAACTCTCCATTTTTTTCTGAATATGGTTTTAATGTACAAGAGTGCGACGCCAATAAAGTTTAATAGATTTACAGGAGCTGATTATAAAATTTTTATTTTCTTCTTCCAAATATTATTGCAACATACCCTGTAAAGAAAAATTGTTTTGCTGCTTCATGAACCATTATAGGGATCTTCTTAGAATAAAGATCGGCGCTTATACCTACTTCAATTGCAGATACAACTTCATTATAACTTCCATAATCAAAACGTAATGAAGTTTTTGCATATGCACCGGGAACCACTGTAAGATCACTCCAGCCTTTGCTAAAACCCGGGCCACCGCTAATTCCTCCCGGATCTAAAAATTTTGCACTATCAGCTGACTGGTATTTTACATAGGTATTCGAATTGCCCAGGTGTACATAATACGGCCGAAGTAAGCCAACGCTTATTCCTCCTCCATAATTCCCTGTTATACTCACACCATTTTTATTTGATTTGTTGCCAAATAAAATCTGTTGCTGCATGCCCAATTTAACCGGGTAAAAAAAATTTTGTTTTCCAAAAACAAATGGTGTGCTGTAAGCATACAAATTACTTTGTTGCTCTTCTCTTATGCTTTTATATTCAGCTATTTCAAGCTGGTACAGCATTCCTTTTTTGGGGGATTTAAATCTTCCGAATTCTATAAAAGCACCAAGACCATTACTAATTAGTTTGCCGCCAAATGCTGTATGTTTATTATATGCAATTACACCTTCTTCCTCCTGCTTAATTAATGCATCAATTCTTTTACGGCTTTGATCATGCCGTTCTTTTTTTGATTGTTTTTGAGCAAATGATAAAGTACCAATAGCCAATAATATGATAATGAAAAATAGTTTTCGCATCTATAATAAATTGAGGTTTTACTGTGTAAATTTATGCAAAAATATACAATGACAGCTTCAATTATATACCAGGGAAATTTGCGTTGCAGTGCTACGCATTTGCAAAGTGGAACAGTGATAGATACGGATGCCCCAACTGATAACCATGGCAGGGGTGAAAAATTTTCTCCCACCGATACACTGTGTGTTTCACTGGCTACATGCATAATAACAACTATTGCATTAAAGGCAAGGGATATGAAAATAGAATTAAAGGATACCAAAATTGATGTACTAAAACATATGTTAAAAGATCCGAGAAGAGTGGGACAGATTGATGTATCAATACAATTTCCTCAATTGCAGTTAAAAGAAGAGGAGAGATTAATTTTGGAAACGACCGGCAATAACTGCCCTGTTGCAAAGAGCCTGCATCCTGATTTGAAAACAAACATTCAATATAACTGGTGAGACCCAAATAACAAATAAAAAATAATTAATCAGGAATTAGAAGGGTTGATGAGTATTTATGTGCCTCTCTAATTTTTACCTTACGTAACTTTTTATTTCTTATTTAAAATTACTTATTCCTGATTTCTTAATAATGAGTTTCCGATTGAACATTCAAGACAGCGTTTATTATAACAATATTCATTTTTTAGCTGGATGTATGATTGAGAATCAAATGAATTTTTACTTGAGAACTTAAGGGCTTCAAATCCTTTGGTGATATTATTTTTTTCTGAAGCTGTTTCCTCAAGCCATCTAATTGCTTTGTCTTTATATTGTTGCTCATTATGATGAAGCCCATATGCAAATAAAACAGGAACAATAGTATTAATAAGAATATTATTGATCATTTGTTCACCAAGCTTTTTCTTTTTAAAATCTGATTGTTCATTAAATACATAATGATAATGCCAGTAATCGTTTGCTGTTACATTCAACAACATTTTAACCTCTGCCAAAGATGTTTCTTCTATAATTTTTGAAAACAAATGAGTGCTTCGGCTAATGAGCATTGCAAGCTGTGCTAATCTTACTGTAGGAAAATTTGCAGGCCTCATCCTGAGAAAAAACAACTGTACTTGTGGGTGCTGTAAATTATATTTTTTTTGATAAAACTTATATTCTTTTTGTAACATTTGAGGATAATCCTCTGTAAAATCTTTTTCCAATAAACCGGCCTGGCCAAACAATAATGCTTCCAATTGATGAATTTGATTTTTATGTTTTGCAAGAATGTTTACAGGCAATGATCTTGCAATTTTTTCAAACGCTTCACCGTTTACGCTTATTCCAAAATTTTTTGCAATAAGCCACCAGAAGGTCTCTTCCCAATGAAAATTATTTTGGTTTAAACATAAAAATATGGTCGCTGCTTTAGATTCTAATCTTTCTGCAAGTAATCTTTGTTTCCAGCTAAGTAAAGTAAGGTCATTAATTGTATGTGTATGAGTTTCGCAGGGAATAAAGGAAGCTGCATTCATCAGTTCTTCATATTTCTTCAATAACAGGTTAGAAACCCTGCTTTGTAATTCCAGCGTAGGTAAATTATTTCCTGCAACATCATTTATCTCTTTATCATGCTGCCAAACAACGTGCAGTATTATATTGCTGTAATTTTTATCTGTTGAATGATTATGTAAGTTCCAGTCAGAAGATTTAATGTGTAATTCGATGTTGCCTGCCCACAGGGTATCACCAACTTTAATTTTCGCTTCAGAGAAATCTGCTCCCTGGTTTGTATTAAAATTTCCATGGTGAATTATTTGCAGCGGATCACTATCCGTTGTGGAAAGTTCATTCTTATTAAAGTATTGAAACTGCCAGATGTATTGCAGGAGCTTTTCTTTCATAAGCTAAGCGTTAGTAAAAGAAAGGTAAGAATTATTGGCTTATAAATTATGTAGTTCTTTAACTACCCGGCTTACCGGCAAACCCATAACATTGTAAAAATCTCCATTGATAGATTTGATGCCGACAACACCTATCCATTCCTGTATTGCATAGGCTCCGGCTTTATCGTAGGGCTTATAATTATCTACATAAAAGATAATTTGCTCCATGTTCAGATCATGAAAGCAAACTTCAGTTGTATCTGCAAAAACAACTTCTTTTTTATTAAAAAGAATACAAACACCCGTTATTACTAAATGTTTTTTGCCCGCTAATTTTGAAAGGATCTGTATTGCATCTTCCCTATCAACAGGCTTGCCGATTATTTCATTATTAAGAACTACGATAGTATCTGCAGCAAGAATTGGTATTTCATCTCCCTGTGAAAATTTTATTGCCAGGGCTTTGTTTTTTGCAATGTGTATGGCAATATCAGGCGGGATTAAATCTTCAGGATAGCTTTCATCAGTTGCTTTTAATACAACATCAAAAGGTACTTCAGCCCATTGTAATAATTGTTTGCGGCGTGGCGACTGCGATGCCAGGATTATTCTTCTCATGAATTGTTATAAATATATCCTGAAAAATACCATTGATATTATGCCGGTAAGCATTACAAATTTTACAGCACTGCTAAGCCTTCTGAAATCTGCGGCAATTTGAGCTTTGTATAATTTATCAAGTATCCAAAGCAAAGGAATAATAATTAATAATACGCAATAGATTGCAGATAGCCACCATCCTAATTGAAGCACATAAAATTGTAATGCTGCTACGCCTACGGTGAGCACAACAAGCCATACACCGGCAAAAACTTTTGATACAGGAACGCCCCAAACAATCGGCATGGTTTTACATTCATATTTTAGATCGCCTTTAATATCTTCCATATCTTTTATTACTTCCCGGATAATTGAAATAATAAAGGCAAACCCTGCGTATAGAAAAGAAACTTTTAAAAGTCTTGGAATAATAAATATGTGGCTATCAGTACTGCTGCTGAATTTATATTCTGCAATCGTTATGACTAAAATAACCCAGGCAGTGAGTAAAGAAATTATAATGTTGCCAACCAATAACTTCTTTTTAAAAGTGGTTGAATAAAACCATAAAGCAACAATAGATAACAAATTAAAAAATGGTATATAAATATTCCTGAGTTTATAACCAACGTAGGCACTTATTGCAAAGCCAATAAATGATAAACCTAAATGAAGAACGATGGCCCATCTCCTGTTAATATACTTTTCTATAATAAGTTTAGAGGGCTTATTTACAAGGTCAATATTAAGATCAAAGTAATCATTAATAATATACCCGGCCGCAGCAATACATACAGAAGCA
>JAYVEA010000315.1:0-9122 GCA_043749085.1 Chitinophagales bacterium | reverse complement strand
AGGGATTAACCAAAACTTTATTTACAACAGGCGGCGCTGAGGCAATTGAAAATGCAATCAAGCTGGCGAGATTATACACAGGCAGACATAAAATAATTGCTAAGTACAGGGCGTTTCATGGTGCATCTTATGGGGCAATGACAGCAGGTGGAGATCCCAGGAAGTTGCCAAATGATTCTCAACAAGTGCCCAACATTGTTCATGTTGAAGATCCTTTTTGTTATCGCTGTCCATGGGGGCAGCCCGGACCTGACTTATGTCATAGGGAATGTATAAGTCATGTAGAAAGAGTTATTGAGTTTGAAGGACCTGCGAATGTTGCAGCGATTATAATGGAAGGAGAAAGCGGTACGTCAGGTTGTATAAAATACCCACCTGATTACCTGCAAAAAATAAGAGCACTTTGTGATAAGCATGGAATATTATTGATAGCAGACGAAGTGATGAGTGGTTTTGGAAGAACAGGCAAATGGTTTGGTATGGATAATTATGATGTGGTTCCTGATATGATCGCAACTGCAAAGGGAATTACCGCAGGATACTTACCTCTTGGCGCTTTAATAGTTTCCGATAAAATTGCAAAGCATTATGATGATAATGTTTTATGGCTCGGACTTACTTATTCTGCACATGCCGTTTGTTGTGCAGCAGGGAATGAGGTTTTGAAAATATATGAAGATGAAAATATGATAGAAAATGCGGCAGTGATGGGTAAATATATTGAGCAAAAAGTTGAAGCGATGAAATTAGTTCATCCAAGTATTGGTGATTTTAGAAATACGGGTTTACTGGGATGTATTGAATTGGTAAAAGATAAAAAAACAAAAGAACCGATGGTTCCTTTTAATGCCAAAGCTGATGAAATGGGAGTGATGAACAAAGTAGCTGCAAAACTGAGAGAGCTTGGCATGTACACTTTTGTAAGATGGAATTATATTTTTATCGCTCCGCCATTGTGTATTACCAAAGATCAGGTAGATGAAGGGTTGTCAATTATCGACCAGGTTATTTTTATTGCTGATGAATATATTCCGGTAATCTGAACCAGGATTTATGGGATTAAAGGATTAATGGGATAAAAAAGTGTAATTCGATTTTAATTCCTTTAAAAGATTTGCCTTAAATATTATTTTCTGCATGAATCCAAGTGTATCTGACATTAAAAATTCTTCCCTCTACAGCGAAGACCTTGCGCCAATTCCATTGCACAAGCGCACATGGAATACATGGAACTATGCAGCGCTATGGATAAGCATGAGTTTGTGCATTCCAACTTATATGCTTGCCAGTTCATTGATTGGTGGAGGAATGAATTGGTGGCAGGCAATACTTACAATATTTTTAGGCAATGCAATTGTTTTAGTGCCGATGATATTGAATGGACATGCAGGCGCTAAATATGGAATTCCATTTCCTGTTTTTGCCAGAGCAAGTTTTGGGGTGAAAGGCGCAAACATTCCTGCAATGCTGAGAGCAATTGTTGCATGCGGTTGGTTTGGTATTCAAACATGGATCGGTGGATTTGCTATTTATCAAATGATGAAATTATGGATCCCTTCACTGGCTACTTTACCGCAAATATTTCCTGATTCATTTGGTTTACAAACAGGTCCAGCAATTTGTTTTTTTGTATTTTGGTTATTAAATATGTTTGTTGTTTATCTTGGTGTGGAAAGTATTAAAAAGCTGTTGGTGTTTAAAGCATTCTTTCTTCCTCTTGCTGCATTGGCTTTGTTATTTTGGGCGGTTGATGCCAGCAAAGGATTTGGACCAATTTTAAAAGAGCCATCAAAATTCACCACCAACAAACAATTCTGGGATTTCTTTTTTCCTGCATTAACAGGGATGATCGGTTTTTGGGCAACACTCTCATTAAACATCCCAGACTTTACACGTTATGCAAAAAGTCAAAAGGCACAAATAAACGGACAGGCAATTGGTTTACCATCTTCCATGACATTGTTTTCATTTATAGGTGTTGTTGTTACATCAGCAACTGTAATTATTTATGGAGAAACTATTTGGGATCCATTAATTCTTGCAGGAAAATTCAGTAGTAAATTTTTGGTGAGCATTGCCATGATAGCAGTTGCAATTTCTACACTGGCAACTAATATTGCGGCAAACATTGTTAGCCCTGCAAATGATTTTGCAAACCTTGCTCCTAAAAAAATAAATTTCCGAACCGGTGGATTTATAACAGGCATCATCGGCATTTTAATTTTTCCATGGAAGTTGATTGCAGACCCTTCCGGTTATATTTTTACATGGCTTGTTGGTTACTCAAGTTTGCTTGGCCCGGTTGGTGGAATTATGATTGCTGATTATTATTTTATAAGAAAGCAACAATTAGAAGTGAACGATTTGTATCAACATACAGGAGCGTATAGTTTTCAAAATGGTTTCAATACAAGAGCGATCATTGCATTGTTGTTAGGTATCTTGCCCAACGTTCCGGGATTTTTTGTAACTATTAAAGTACTGTCATACAATTCAGTGCCACAGTGGGTTTCACATCTTTATAATTATGCATGGTTTGTAGGTTTTTTTGTTTCCGGTATTAGTTATATTTTGATGATGAAATATTCCACCGCTGAGAAAAAGAGAAGCAGAGGTTTCGCAGAGGCTCTGCATTAACTCATTCAACTCATATTCTCTGCGGTGAAAAGTATTTTGTTCAGATTTAGTAAGCGATGAAATGTAAAAAACATATGTTTAATTTATAAAAATGCCCGGCCTCTCCCGATTTTTTCGGGAGAACGAGGGTGAGGCCTTATTATGAGCATCTTAATTAAAAACGGAAGAATTATTACCGCCGATGCAGATTACATCGCTGATATTTTTATTGAAGGTGAAACGATTTCAACCGTCGGTAAAAGTCTAAATGTAAAAGCAGATAAAGAAATTGATGCTTCAGGAAAATTAGTTTTTCCCGGAGGTATTGATCCGCATGTGCATTTGGATATGCCTTTCATGGGTACGTTCTCTTCTGATAATTATGAAACAGGAACAAGAGCCGCATTGTTTGGCGGAACAACCATGGTTATCGATTTTATTTTACAGAAACAAGGCAATTCATTACAGTCAGCATTAGATGAATGGAAAGGAAGAAGTGATAATAATTGTGTTAGTGATTATAGTTTCCATATGGCAGTTACTGATTTTAATGATAATACTAAAAAAGAAATAAAACATTTTATTGAAGACGAAGGCATTACATCTTTCAAAACTTTCATGGCGTATAAAGGTGCGTTGATGATTGATGACCGGCAGATGGTTGGTTTGATGGAAGAAGTAAAAAAATGTGGAGGATTAATAAATGTTCATGCAACTAATGGTGACATGATCGATTACCTTATTCAAAAACACAGGGAAGAAGGAAAACTATCTCCATTGTATCATTATCTTTCTCAACCGGAAGTTACAGAAGCAGAAGCAGCAGAGCGTTTTGTGGACATGGCGAATTACACAGGTTGTCCCGGTTACATTGTACATCTCACATGCGAAGGCGCATTGAATGCAGTTCGTAATGCGACAAAAAGAAACCAGCATGTTTTTGTAGAGACATGTATTCAATATTTACTTCTCGATGCATCGTTGTATGAAAAAGATTTCGAAGGAGCCAAATGGGTGATGAGCCCGCCATTGAGAGAAAAGAAAGATCAGGAAACATTATGGGCAGGCATTAACCAGGGATTGGTAAATGTTGTTGCAACCGATCATTGTCCTTTTATGTGGGAACAAAAGAAAATGGGTGAGAAGGATTTTTCTAAAATTCCTAATGGTCATCCTGCAATAGAAAATAGAA
Source organism: Chitinophagales bacterium (assembly GCA_043749085.1). Lineage (GTDB taxonomy): Bacteria > Bacteroidota > Bacteroidia > Chitinophagales > Chitinophagaceae > Ginsengibacter. The sequence continues at coordinate 5,314 of JAYVEA010000315.1, read as the reverse complement.
TGGAGCTATTATTTAGTGAAGGAGTTGCAAAAAACAAAATCACTTTAAATAAATATGTAGAAGTTGCCTGTACCAATCCTGCAAAAATATTTGGGATGTTCCCACGCAAAGGAACTATTGCCGTTGGCAGTGATGCAGACATTGTAATTTTTGATCCGGATGAAAAGCATACGCTCTCAGCAAAATCACATCACATGAATGTTGATTACAGCGGTTATGAGGGTTGGGAAGTAACAGGAAAAGTAAAAACAGTTTTATTAAGAGGTGAAGTAGCAATTGATGAAGGCAATTGTTTACTGAAATCTGGGTATGGGAAATTTATCAAACGGGCGAAGGTGTCCGGCAAAATCTAATTACATTAAAAAAAAATAAATGAGAAAAATTATTTTTTTATTTATAATATTCCATCAGTCCATACTTTTTGGACATGGACTCCAACTAAGTAATAAATCTGCAGATTCTATTCCTTCAGGACGCAGAGTAGTAACAGGGTTTAACAGCGATGGAAAATCTATAATATTGATGGATGGTGCCGCACCACCTCCGGCTATATATAACAGAGCAGGAAAAGTAAGAGGCTATAATGCATGGCTGGTTCAAAGTGTTCCTGCAAATTTGGATAGTGCTACAGATCCAATGAAGAATGGATATGATAAAACTGAACCACCCTCTGGAGGAGTAATAGTTCGAATGACAACATGGTATCCGGGAGTAAAATATCCTATGCATCAAACCAATACTATTGATTTTGGAATAGTGATTTCAGGAAATCTTCAACTTGGTTTGGAAGCAGATTCAACAATTTTAGAACCCGGTGATTTAGTGGTTCAAAGAAATACTCCACATTCATGGAGCGTAATTGGTGATAAGCCCTGCACAATTGCATTCATCCTCATAGATGCAAAAAAAAGTAAACAAATAAAAAAGCGTGTAAATTCCAATTCTAAGATTAAAAAATAAAATAATTAGTAACAATTCAATATTGAATAAACATGCCGAGAATTATTAAATCAGGTCTAATACAAATGTCTCTTCCAAAAACAGAAGGCGAAGGAACGATAGAAGAAATTGTGCAGGCAATGTATGATAAACACATGCCTTATATTGAAGAAGCCGGGAAAAAAGGCGTGCAGATATTATGCCTGCAGGAAATTTTTAATACACCTTATTTCTGCCCCGGGCAGGATAAAAAATGGTATGCCTCTGCAGAAGCAGTTCCCGGACCAACAACTGATAAGATTGCAGAGTATGCAAAAAAATATAATATGGTCATCATTGTTCCTGTTTATGAAAAAGAGCAGGCTGGAGTTTTATACAACACTGCAGCCGTTATTGATGCTGATGGAACTTACCTTGGCAAATACAGAAAAAATCATATTCCTCATACTTCAGGATTTTGGGAAAAATTTTTCTTTAAGCCCGGAAACCTTGGCTATCCTGTATTCCAGACAAAGTATGCCAAGATAGGCGTGTACATTTGTTACGATCGCCACTTCCCCGATGGTGCACGATGTCTGGGTTTAAATGGCGCTGAAATTGTTTACAATCCTTCCGCAACGGTTGCAGGTTTATCACAATATTTGTGGAAGCTTGAGCAACCTGCGCATGCAGCAGCGAACGGATATTTTATGGGTTGCATCAACAGGGTAGGCGAGGAGAAGCCCTGGAACCTAGGCAGGTTTTATGGCTCATCTTATTTCGTTGATCCCCGCGGACAAATCTTTGCACAGGCATCAGAAGATAAAGATGAATTGCTTGTAGCAGATTTTGATCTTGATATGATAGAAGAAGTAAGAAACACATGGCAGTTCTTCAGAGACAGGAGACCGGAGACGTATGGTAAATTGGTAGAGTTGTAAAGCCTGCTGTCCCCCGAAGGGGGAACTTAGATTTGAAATTTTTAATAACCTCGTAGAGGTGTAATATTAGTAGTAGTAATTCATTCAATTGAGATAACAACTCCTTAGGAGTGAAATATAAAAAGGGAAAAATCAATTTACAATTCAACGAATGGCAATTTTAAATAACAAACTAAACGAAACTCAATACCTAGCAAACTTCAGCGATATTCACCCGCCGTTTGAAAATAAAGAAGCTGCATTGGTGGAAGCGAACCGCTGCATTTTTTGTTATGATGCACCATGCACTAAATCATGCCCAACATCTATCAACATTCCAAAATTTATTAAGCAGATAACAACTGATAATATAAAAGGCTCTGCTCATACCATTTTTATTTCAAACATTTTTGGTGGAGGGTGTTCAAGAGTTTGTCCTGTAGAAAAATTATGCGAAGGGGCGTGTGTTTATAATTTGTTGCATGAAAAACCAATTGAAATTGCAAAGTTGCAGCGTTGGTCAACCCAGCCTGCGATAGAAAATAAATGGAAATTGTTTGAAAGAAAAAAGCTGGCAGACACCCCTTCAGGGGATGGGGGCAAAGTAGCCATTGTAGGTGCAGGCCCCGCCGGGCTTTCATGCGCTCATGTGCTTTCACGTGAGGGAATTGATGTAACCGTTTTTGAAAAAGAAAGCAAAGGCGGCGGACTGATGACTTATGGCATAGCAGCATACAAAGTAACCCCCAAGTTTTGCCAGGATGAAGTTGATTTTATCACATCGCTTGGTGGTATTGATATTAAGTATGATCATGCCTTGGGAAAAGAGGTAACACTTGCTGATCTACAAAAGGATTACGATGCAGTGTATCTCGGGATTGGAGTGGGCTTAGCCAATCAATTAAATATTCCCGGAGAAGAAATGGATGGTGTTGAAGATGCCATCAGTTTTATTTACGATATAAGAACGAAAGGCTATCCCAATGTTCCTATAGGAGAGAAAGTAGCAGTCATCGGAATGGGTATGACAGCAATTGATGCAGCCACACAGGCAAAACGTCTTGGAGCAAAAGAAGTGACAATGGTCTATCGCCGCAGCGAAGCAGAAAAGAACTGCACACAGGTAGAATTGGATATTGCAATGCTGGATGGTTGTAAAATTCAATGGCTTGCAGCACCTGTTGCAATCTCTGGCGTTGATGGAAAAGCAACTGCATTGGTCTGCGATGTTATGAAACTCGGTGCTCCCGATTTCTCAGGAAAGCCTGCACCAATAAGAACGGGAGAAACAATTACCATAGAATGCGACATGGTAATTAAAGCAACAGGCCAAAGCCCCTTTATGGAATTGGTTGAACAAAACGGATTAGAAAATAACAAAGGAAAAATTGTTGTAAAGGATAAAGCCATAACAAACATCAAAGGTGTTTTCGCCGGCGGCGATGCAGTTAACGGTGGGAAAGAAGTTGTGGATGCAGTGCAGGCAGGTAAGGATGGAGCGGCAGCAATTCTGGAATATTTGAGGCTTCAGATTTAAGTGATAAATTTATAGTTCAAAAGAAAAATTATGTTAGACTTAAAAGAAAAGTACATTATAAACAAACAACAAAAACAGATTGCAGTACAGTTAGATATTAAAACTTTCAAAAGAATAGAAGAAGTTTTGGAAGATTATGCCTTAGCTCAATACATGAAAGAATCAAAAGATGATGAAAAGCTAAATATTGATGAAGCCAAATCTTTTTACAAAAAACTTGCAAAAAAATAATAGTGCAGGTAACTTACACCAAAACCTTTTTAAAAGATTTAGCGAAAGTAACACCCGTTAAACGAAGACAGCAAATAGAGAAATTTGTATTTGAAGATTTATCTCTTATTACATCATTAGAAATTTCGGGTAACATCGAAAAGATGACTGGTTATAAAAATCATTATAAAGTAAGGTTTGGTGATTACAGAGTTGGCATTCTCAAAAGTAATAATACAATTGAGCTTCAAAGAGTATTAAATCGTAAAGAAATTTATAAGTTTTTTCCATGACTATAAAAGTCGCTTTTACAAAGTTGTTCCAAAAGTTGAAATGGAAGAAATAGATTTTTAAATATATTCAAAAACACCGCCTTCTCTCTATCGGAGAGGAGGAAGGGTGGTGAGGCAAAAAATAAAATACCATGGCAGACATCACCGCAAACTTCCTCGGCATAAAATCACCCAACCCATATTGGCTAGCATCAGCACCGCCAACGGACAAGAAGGTTAATGTATTAAGAGCTTTCGAAGCCGGCTGGGGTGGTGTAGTTTGGAAAACCTTAGGCTCCCAGGTAAAAAATGTTTCCTCACGTTATTCTGCAGTAAACTTTAATGGCGCAAGAGTGATGGGCTTCAACAACATCGAACTCATCAGCGACAGACCTTTAGACCTCAACCTTAAAGAAATAGCAGAGTGCATAAAACTTTTTCCCGACTGTGCAATGGTGGTCTCACTCATGGCAGATAATGATAAACAAAGCTGGCACGAACTCATAAAAAAAGTAGAAGACACAGGAGCACATGGCTTCGAACTAAATTTCGGCTGCCCACACGGCATGACTGAAAGAGGTATGGGCGCTGCCGTTGGGCAGGATCCGGAAATTGCAAAGATGGTAGTAGAATGGGTGATGGAAGCAGCACACATTCCTGTTATCACCAAGCTAACTCCCAATGTGCATTCAGTTGTGCCAACAGGAAAAGCAGTTGTGCAGGCAGGCACCAATGCACTCTCACTTATCAACACAATCCAATCCGTTACAGGAATTGATCTCGACACATTCGTTCCCAATCCATACGTTGCAGGTAAAAGTGTTTTCGGTGGTTATTGCGGACCCGCAGTAAAACCCATTGCATTAAAATTTTTGGCAACCATTAGCCAGAACGAAATAACAAACAAAGTTCCCATCAGTGGTATTGGCGGCATCAGCACCTGGAAGGATGCAGTAGAGTTCATGCTCCTCGGCGCAAGCAATGTGCAGGTTTGCACCGCCGCCATGAAGCATGGCTTCCGCATAATTGAAGACCTCTGCGAAGGCCTCAACAACTGGATGGATGAAAAAGGATTTAAAACCATTTACGATTTCATCGGCAAAAGCGTGCCCACCCTCACCAATTGGGAAGACCTCGACATCAACTACCACCACGTTGCCAACATCAACCAGGACAAATGCATTCACTGCGGGCTTTGTTACATCGCCTGCGAAGATGCAGCGCACCAATCCATCAGCATCACCAAAGGCAACCCGTACAACACCTATGCAATAAAAGAAGAAGAGTGCGTAGGCTGCAACCTTTGCCAGCTCATGTGCCCCGTTACCGATTGCATCACCATGGTAGAGCACCGCGTTGCCCCCGAATACATAAACTGGAAAGACTACCAGCGCCTCGGCTTACCACTAAATAACCATTGATTATTTTAATTAAAAATGTAAAAGGTAAAATACAAA
>JAYVEA010000314.1:0-2736 GCA_043749085.1 Chitinophagales bacterium | reverse complement strand
AGCATGGCATTGTTTATTATTAATGCATTACTTGGTGGCCTCAACTATATTACTACTGTACTTAACATGCGTACAAAAGGGATGAGCATGACAAGAATACCTTTAACCATGTGGGCGTTTTTCTTTACAGCGGTATTAGGTGTATTATCGTTTCCCGTTTTATTATCCGGTGCCATTTTATTGTTGTTTGATAGAAATCTTGGAACCAGTTTTTATTTGAGTGATATTGTTATTAATGGTAAAATTCTACCTAACGAAGGTGGAAGTCCTATTTTGTTCCAACATTTGTTTTGGTTCCTTGGTCATCCTGAAGTGTACATTATTATTTTGCCGGCGATGGGAATTGCCTCGGAAGTTATGTCTATCAATTCCCGAAAGCCGATCTTCGGATACATGGCAATGGTGGGATCACTATTTGCCATTACTGCACTGGCTTTTGTTGTGTGGGCGCATCATATGTTTGTAACGGGGTTAAATCCTTTCCTCGGATCCTTCTTTGTGTTGCTTACTTTATTAATTGCAGTGCCTTCGGCGATAAAAGTATTTAACTGGCTTACAACATTGTGGCGGGGAAATATCAGGTTTTCGCCGGGGATGCTTTTTGCTATCGGCTTTGTAAGTTTATTTATTTCAGGAGGATTAACAGGCGTTTTTCTTGGTAACTCTGCTTTGGATATTCATCTTCATGATACCTATTTTATTATTGCACACTTTCATATTGTAATGGGTGTTGCAGGTATGTTTGGCATGTTTGCAGGATTGTATCACTGGTATCCAAAAATGTATGGCAGGTATATGAATAGTACTTTAGCATACATTCATTTTTGGGTTACGATGATCGGCTCTTATCTTATTTTCTGGCCAATGCATTACGAAGGTTTAGCCGGTATGCCACGTCGGTATTATGATTTTACCAATTGGGAATCTTTCAAAATGTTTGCAGGATTAAATCAGTTCATCAGTTTTGTTTCTATAATAGTTTTTGCAGCACAGCTTTTATTTGTGTTCAATTTCTTTTATTCAATTTTTAAAGGAAGAAAAGTTACAACACTTAATCCATGGGGAGCAGCTTCATTGGAATGGTCAACACCAATTCGCCCCGGGCATGGTAACTGGCCGGGAGAAATACCCGAAGTACATCGCTGGGCATATGATTATGGAAAAGATGGAAGAGAATTTATTCCGCAAACCGAACCTGTAGGCGAGCATGAAAGTAAACATTGAACTTCTGAACCATGATTTGGGGAGATTAATAAGATTAAAAAGAAATATCTCTATTCAACTTCGACGGGCTTCTATAAAAAATAATCTTTAATCACTTTAATCACGATAATCTCCCCCAATCGTGGTTCAGACAAATACGAATTATTTTGATAGTAATGAATAAAGAGGCACATGGGTTCACATCATCAGCATCCTTTGCTTTAGCAAGTAAAGCGAAGGATTATTTCCAGCTGATCAAGTTCACTTTGAGCTTTATGGTGGTGTTTAGCTGCGTTGTTTGTTATTTGCTTGCACCTAATATTAAGTTTGATATTGTGTCAGTTCTTTTATTATTTACAGCAGGAATGCTTATTACCGGATCTGCGAATGCCATTAACCAGGCAGTAGAAAAAGATACTGATGCATTAATGAAAAGAACCGCCAGCCGTCCTGTTGCATCAGGTAGAATGACGCAGAACGAAGCATTCACATTTGCGATAATTACAGGAATAATTGGCGTAATGATAATGTGGTACTGGTTCAATTTTGCCAGTGCTATGATCGGTTTATTCAGTCTGTTTTTATATGCATTTATTTATACACCATTAAAAAAAATAAATTCTGTTTCAGTTTTAGTGGGTGCATTTCCCGGAGCATTACCTTGTTTGATAGGTTGGGTTGCGGCAACAAATGAGTTTAGTGCAGGAGGATGGATATTATTTGGAATACAATTCCTTTGGCAGTTCCCGCATTTTTGGGCTATTGCATGGGTGGCACATAAAGATTATTCAGCAGCAGGATTTAAATTATTACCAAGTGACAAGGGGCCAACAAAATTTACTGCAGCGCAAACAGTGATGTATTCAATGTTGATGATACCCGTTGGCATGCTGCCGTATTATTTTAAAATAAGTGGTATCACTTCAATGTGGATAGTGCTTGCCTGTAATTTATGGATGGTGTTTGTAAGCGTAATGTTATTTATAAAAATGGATGTCGCTGCCGCAAGGAAAGTAATGTTCAGTTCTTACTTTTATCTAATGATAGTGTTATTATCATTATTGTTTGATAAGATTCATTCGATTTAAAAATTATTTAAAAGTCTCCTATATGGGGGGAGATTTAGGGGGCTAAATTTATTATGGAATTAGTGATGACAGAGCAACAAAAAAAAATACATCCGCACAAGTTTACTTTGTGGATAGCTATCGGCAGCATAACAATGATGTTTGCCGGGCTAACGAGTGCATATATTATAAAACGAAATCAACCCAACTGGTTTGAGTTTAATCTTCCCCAAACATTTTGGTTTTCAACAGCAGCTATTATCGCAAGTAGTATTACAATGTGGCTTGCAGTTCGTTCTTTTCGTGAAAAAGAAATGGCAAAATACCGCCAAATGTTAGTGGCAACTTTCTTTCTTGGAATTGTGTTTGTAGGCTTGCAGATATTAGGATTTGTTCAGTTATGGAGGCAGGGAATTACGTTGACAAAAAATGTATCGGTATCTTTTTTATATCCAATTGTAGGTTT
>JAYVEA010000313.1:0-9151 GCA_043749085.1 Chitinophagales bacterium | reverse complement strand
TTCTTGTCATGCTCATCCCTTTTGTACGCATGTTAAGTACAGTAGTAATATAGTTGAGGCCACCAAGTAATGCATTAATAATAAACAATGCCATGCTTACCAGCCATAAATCCATTCCGATCTTTGATCCTTCAGAAGCCTCGCCCAGTGCGCTTAACGGAGGATAAATTGTCCATCCACCGCTGGCAGGTCCGGTTTGTACAAACAATGAAGCAAGCATTACTACAGATGCTGTAAAGAAAAACCAATAGCTCAGCATATTTAAAAATGGTGATGCCATATCTCTTGCCCCGCACTGTAATGGAATTAAAAAGTTTGAGAATGTTCCGCTCAATCCTGCGGTTAATACAAAGAACACAAGTACTGTTCCGTGCATTGTTACCAATGAATAATAAAATTCAGGATCAAGCTTACCACCCTTTGCCCAATGACCTAAAAAATCTTCAAGCCATGGAAATGTTGATTCAGGGTAGCCTAATTGTAAACGAAATATAACAGAAAATAATCCGCCAATGATTGCCCATACCATTCCTGTTATTAAAAATTGCTTGGCGATCATTTTATGATCCTGGCTAAAAACATATTTGGTAATAAATGACTCATGATGGTGATGCTCATGAGCATGACCCAAATCATGAGTCCCTGTTTGCTGTTCGTGCAAAATTGCTTCGTTGCTCATAGTATTAATATTTTACGCCGTATGGCAAATAATTTATTTTGTTGTCATCGCTACCGGCTTTACTGCGGTAGTTGAATCAGTTTTTGTTGGCGCCGGATTTGGATCTTTGCCAGGGAATGCTTTATAATATTCAGGTTTTTGGCCCACCATCCATTTATCAAACTCCTGCTGTGATTCAACAATAATTACTCCCTTCATACTAAAATGTCCCTTACCACAAATCTGATCACAGGCAATTTCATATACAAAATTAGGATTCCCTGTTCTCACTTTCATTTCTTCTGTTGTCCATTTTGGCGTAAACCATAAAGTTGTTGGTATACCGGGCACAGCATCCATTTTCATTCTGAAATGCGGAAGGCCAACATCATGAATTACATCCTGTGAATTTATCACCAGCTTGATCGGCTTACCTACAACAGCATGCATTTGTTGTACATGAATATCATCATGACTTGCCTCATCTGCCCAATCTACGCCCAATGAATTACTCTTAGCCGGATCCGTTAATTTAAAATTCTTTTTCCCAAGTATTCCATCGTTACCAGGATATCTGAATTCCCATGCAAATTGATGCCCCGTGATCTCAATGAGCTGGGCATCTTTAGGAGCATCGCCGGTAAATTTAAACCAGTACTTTAAACCAAAAACTACCAGTACGGTTAACACTATTGCAGGTACACCTGTCCATAATAATTCAAGCTTATTGTTATGCGTAAAATAATATGCTTTTCGTTTATCGCTTTCCTGGTATTTAAAAGAGAACCAAAATAATAATACCTGTGTTATCAAAAATACTACGCCGGTAACAGCGATCGTGATCCACATCATCGTATCAATGTTATCGCCTTCAAGCGATGCGGAACCCTGGGGAAATAGCGTTTTACCATAATACAGCTTATTACACCACCATGCACCGATTAAACCAAAAATTAAAAAGCCAACCAAAAGAAATCCATTAATTCTGTTAGTTTGTTTTCGTGATTTTTCTTCCCCTTTTAATACACTCACGTATTCACTTGCTTTCGCAATTTGAAATATGAGCAGAAAGATCATTACAACAATCGCTATCAAAAAAATGTCATTCATGCTAAATTATTTTCTAAAATCGTTTGTCTTTTATTAAGCTTGTTTTTAAATATTTTTGTTACCGGCTTCAAATCTTTACTCATCTTCATTGGCGTCGCACTCTTGTACATCATCTCTTTATTCACTATAGTTTAAGTATGGTGTATGATGCTTTCTTTTAAGAACGGATGGTTCCTTGCCGTTAAAGGATGTTTTGATAAATAGTTGCCAACTCCCCACATTATTAATCCCACAAAACCAAGCGGAATACCAAACTCATACCAGCTCATGTGAGAATCACCCTTTACGGTTCCGGGCATTATCATTTGATAAAAATCTAACCAGTGGCCAAAAATTATTAATACCGACATAAAGGTCATCATTGTATAATTTCTTTTTGTTGCCTTCTTCATGAGTATCAATATAGGGCAAACAAAATTTATGATCAGGTTCAGAAAAAATATTCCTTTATATGAGCCGGCATGTTCTGCAGTTCCAATTCTTTGAATAAAATATTTTGTCTCTTCCGGCTGGTTACTGTACCATATTAACATATATTGAGAGAACCACAGGTACGTCCAGAAAATGGAAAATGCAAACATAAATTTACCTAGATCATGAAGATGCTCATCAGTTACGTATTCCAATTCGCCACGATTTTTTAAATAAATTACAAACAACACTATTAAGGAAATTCCCGAAACAAATGTGCTTGCAAATGTGTACCAGCTATACATTGTGCTGAACCAATGCGGATCTATGCTCATAAGCCATAGCCATGGGGTTGTAGAGCCTACGGTTAATCCAAACACCACAATAAAAAATGATCCCCATGAAATATTTTTACCGATCCAGGTTTTTCCTGTTTCATAACTCATAGCGCCACCTTCATCTGACTCAGAACTAAATTGCCGTATTTTTCTACCAATAAATGCCCATAGCCCTATGGTTAATATTGAGGCAACTGTATAAAATGTTGGATTTAAAAATCCCGACTTTCCATTTAAAATTTTATCGGCTGCAACAGCCTCCTTATCAAGCCAAGGATAAATATCTATACGATGGCCTAATACAATACATAATATCACAATGAGAGTAAGTAATCCCATTATTGGTACAAGAGAAGAAATTGCTTCGGTAACTCTTCTAAATGCAACCTGCCATCCGCCCATTGCCAATGTTGTTATACAAATAAAGAACATACTTGTATTTACCAGCAATAACCAATAAATACTGTTTTGTAATAGCACTGCCCAAAATCTTGTACTGCTAACATTATCGCCATGTGCACTTCCGCCGGGATGTAAAGCAAATATTCCAATAAGCAATGAGAGTGCGCCAACAATCATAAGGCCCACTGACCACTTTTTAAATCCCCCTGGTATTACAAAATGATTGTTCATCAAATTATTTTTATAATTAATCTACTTTTTTGCCGTGCTACTGCTATCTTTTGCAGCAGGTGTTGTGCTTTTGCTTGCTGCAGATTTTAGCTGCTCCGTTTTAATATAATGCACTACCATCCATCTTTGCTTCCTGTCTAACTGCGATGCATAACTTCCCATGTTACCTTTTCCATAAGTTGCTACATGAAACATTTGCCCTTCGGGCTCTTTCACATACTGATCTAATTTCAGGTTGGCAATACCGCCTATTTTTCCTGATACTGCTAAAGGCCCTTGTGCATTCATATTTGGCCCATGACAAATGGCGCAGTTGATATTAAATAATCTTTGCGCTTCTAACATTTGTGTTGTGTCCATCTGCTGTAATGGGTTCTTCACTTCCGTTGCCATTTTATATCCATTGGAATCATTGGGCAATGTATAAGCAAAAAGATCACCCCTTCTTACTGTGCCTTCTACAGGGTAATTAAGATAATTAATTCCATCCTGCTTAAGATTATTTTGTGCATATGCTTCATAGGCCCGGCTGTAAGCCATATCCGGCATATACACTCTGCCCGGTTCACGTTTATCCCTGCAACTGATAAAAGCAGTTGTTGCCATTATAAGCAGAATAATTATTAAACTAAATTTCAATTTTTTCATACCTGAGCTATTGACTCTCTGTTTCAATTTTTTAATAACCAACTTCTTCGTGCCTGTACAATTTTTGTTGTTTGGCATAACTCCCAAACCACCATCCGGTTTCGGCTTCCTGAACATTAATTTCTATTGCCCCGTTTGATTGCAAAAAACTTGTAACCTCAGTTTCATTTGTTTTATCAGTACACTCAATTACCATTACAAAAAGATCGTCTGTTGCACGTGGATGAAAATGGTGTTTTTTAACCCCAGGCATCATCTGGCATAAATAACAAAACGTCATAACCATGCCAACCGAAGCAAATAAAACAGTTGTTTCAAAAGTAATTGGAATAAAAGCGGGCAAAGGAAAATGAGGTTTACCTCCAATATTAAGCGGCCAGTCACTTGTAAATATCCATCCCATACAACCCAGTGCGGTGGCTGTTCCGGTGATACCGAAAATAAATCCTGCTGTGTGTAAGCTTGTTTCTTTAATACCTATTGCATGATCTAATCCATGTACAGGAAATGGTGTGTACACGTCATGAATTTTATATCCTGCCCTGCGAACATTCTTTATGGCAGGAAATAAAACCTTTTCATCATCAAAACAACCTACTACAAATTTTTTTACACTCATACCCCAAACCCCTAAAGGGGCTTTTGTGTCTCGATTCTAATTTAGAATTTAAGACTTGTTTAAAAATAATTCATCAAACAATTTATTCCTTCCAAGTCTCCCTTTAGGGAGATTTAGAGGGTGCCTTAATGCGCATGTTCCACTTCTTCAATATAAAACTTATCGGCATCCATTCTTTCGGTCTCGGTCATTTTAGCTTTATAATTTTCACCACTTGTTTTTAATATTGCCTTGATTTCTGCCACTGCAATTACAGGGAAGAATTTTGCAAACAGAAAATAACAGGTGAAGAATAATCCAAATGTTCCGAGATAGAAACCGATCTCCCAAATTGTAGGACTGTAATAAGTGCTCCACGCAGATGGAAGATAATCCCGGTAAATTGATGTAACAATAATAACAAAACGCTCAAACCACATACCTACATTTATTAATACGGACATGAAAAAAGTAAATGCAATATTTCTTCTTAGCTTTCTTGACCAGAATAACTGAGGCGAAACAACATTACAAAACATCATTCCATAATATGCCCAACCATAGGGGCTAAAAAGATTTACCCTGTTTTGCCTGAATGCCCACCACTCATATTGATTCTGTCCGTACCATGCAACGAATAATTCTGTAAGATAAGCGCAGCCTACAATAGAGCCTGTAAGTACAATTACTTTATTCATTGCCTCGATGTGACCTACTGTAATATAATCTTCAAGATTTAAAACTTTACGAGTAATGATCAACAAACTTTGCACCATTGCAAACCCCGAAAAAATTGCACCGGCAACAAAGTAGGGAGGAAAGATGGTGGTATGCCATCCCGGAACAATTGATGTGGCAAAGTCAAAAGATACAATAGTATGAACTGATAGTACAAGAGGTGTACTGATACCTGCCAATACCAATGCTAAACTTTCGTGACGTTGCCAGTGTTTGGTACTTCCACTCCACCCAAATGATGTGAGACCATAAAAGAATTTACGGAATTTTGTTTTTGCCCTGTCACGTATAGTGGCCAGATCAGGCAATAAACCTGTGTACCAGAATAATAATGAAACGGTGAAATAAGTTGATACTGCAAATACGTCCCACATTAAAGGCGATGCAAAGTTTGGCCAGACAGGGCCGCGGCTATTGGGATAAGGAAGAACAAAAAAGAACATCCATACACGTCCCATGTGAAATATCGGGAACTGGCCCGCACAAATAACGGCAAATATGGTCATTGCTTCTGCAGCCCTGTTCACTCCTGTTCTCCACCCTTGCCTGAATAATAATAATATTGCAGAGATCAATGTACCGGCGTGTCCAATACCGATCCACCATACAAAGTTTGTAATGTCCCAACCCCATCCAACAGTTTTATTAAGATTCCATTGGCCTGTGCCATAAACAACTTCGCGATAAACAGAGTAAATACCAAATAATAAAAGACAAATCGCAATTGTAAAACCAATATACCAAAGCCTTCCGGGTTTTGCTTCTATAGGGCGGATAATATCTTCAGTTACCTGGTGATAATCTTTATCACCATCTACCAAAGGTTCCCTTAATTGTGATTCGTATTTTAATAATGACATATCTTATTAACTTTTAGCTTTCAAATTATGCAGGAGTTTTTGCGCCTACATTTTGAATACCAACTTCTTTATCTGTATTTCTTATTTTGGCAAGATAATTTACATTGCTGAGGGTATGCAATTGCTCAAGAACATAAAATAATCTTTCCTTTTGTTCTACATTTCTAATTTTTGAAACCTTACTTTCTTTATCATTTACATTACTAAATACAATTGCATGTGTAGGACAAGCCTGCATACACGCAGTTTGTATCTCGCCATCTTTTATAGTGCGGTTTTCTTTTTTTGCATTCAATTTTCCTTCCTGTAAACGTTGAACACAGAAGCTGCATTTTTCCATAACACCATGTGACCGTACAGTTACATCCGGGTTCAATACCATTCTTGGCAGATCATCATTCATCATCATTGTGACATCTGAAATAATTCCTCTCTGGTTATCGGGGAAACTATCAGCGCCTGTATAATCGGCCCAGTTAAACCTTCTTACTTTATAAGGGCAGTTGTTGGCACAATATCTTGTACCTATACAACGGTTATAAGCCATTTGGTTCAATCCCTCACTGCTGTGGTTAGTAGCAGATACGGGGCAAACGTTTTCGCATGGCGCATTATCGCAATGCTGGCAAAGCATGGGCTGAAAAATCACTTCAGGATTTTCTGCATCTCCGGAAAAATACCGATCAATTCGCAGCCAGTGCATATCATGGTATCTTGCTACTTCATTTTTACCAACAACCGGGATATTATTTTCTGCATGGCATGCCACAACGCAGGCGCTGCAACCTGTACAGGTGTTTAAGTCAATGCTCATTCCCCACTTAATTCCGGGCTTGTCAAAGTAAGGATAGATGGTAGCATCTTTTACATAATCATTCCCAAACCCTTTCAACTCTTCTTCTTCCTCTTTGCCCAGTTCTTTTGGATTCTCTATAAATTTTGCAAGTGATGTTTCTCTTATAATAGGTCTTCCTTCGGTAACATTATGGGTTTGCGATTGCGCAATGGGATAAGTGTCACCTGTTTTTTCAATGGTCGCATTTATTGCATAATAATCAACAGTTGCTCCATTAAAGGATGCCAGCGGATACACATTTTTACCGGCATCATTTGCTGCTTTACCAATATAATCCCCGGTTTTATCTTTATCACTGCTTTGTCTTCCGTAACCCACAGCGAGTGCAACCACGTTAGGGTGTATGCCTGGAATTATCAAAACCGGAAGGGAAACATTTTTACCATTGACGGTAATTTTTATAACAGGCTTTTCAGGATGAACTTCATATTTATCAGTATCGTTCCTGTTGAATATATCAATGTTGAACAATGATTTTCCCATTGAAGGGGATATCATTGCATAATTATCCCATGTTGCTTTTGTAATTGGATCAGGAAGCTCCTGCAGCCATGGATTGTTTGCATGATTGCCTGTACCTAAAGAAATTTTTTGGTACAATACCACTTCAGTTCCTCCGCCTTTTGTTGCCGCAATTTTTGAAGATGCGTCAGCAACATTTCCACTGAAAGATCCGCCGGACATAGCAACAGTAGTTGCTACTGCTTTTAGAATTCCTGTTGAATCGGATGCTGATGTTGTATTTGCAGAAGCCGGGTGAATAACACCATCCTGCAATGCGATATTAAAATTATCTGCACCCCCAACTTTTGCGGTCCAGTAATTTTTAAAATATGTTTGATAATCGGTGCCTGCCTGTGCCGGCTTCTTTCCTGTAGCTGTTGAATCAGTTCCGACAATTGATGATGATGAGCCTGTCCATTTTAATAATGAATCCTCAAATTGCCTTGTCTTAAATAAAGGATGAATAATTGGTTGTTGTAAACTAATAAAACCACTTTGCGGCTCCGCATCACCCCAGCTTTCCAGCCAGTGATGCGATGGAAGAATATATTTACAAAGCTCTGTGGTTTCATCCATCTTTTCGTTGAATGAAATTGTTACCGGACATTTTTTTAGACCAGTAATAAATTTATCAGGAGAAAAATAATTGTATACAGGATTTGGTCCGTAGATCAATAATGCTCCAACGTTTCCTGCGTTCAAATCATTAACCAGCGTAGCAAAATCCGCATCAATCCCCTGGCGATAATTTGCGGTTGAAGACCAATCAATCGTTTTGCCGCCTGCACCAATCGCTTCATTAATTGCATTTATAATTATTTGAACATTGGGATCATTGCTTCCGCACACAACAAGTGCTGCGCCTTTATTTGCCATTAACTCTGCTGCTGCTTTTTTCACACCTTCTGCAGCATTGCCGGTTAAGTTAGAGGTAACACTTCCACCAACAGCTGCAAGCAATGCTAATGCAACTGCGCCGGTTTCAGATGGCTTATGAATATATCTTTCATCTGCATTGGCACCTGTTAAGCTCATATAACTTTCAAACTGAAAGTGCTTGCTCATCTCAGGCTTCTCTGCATTTATTCTCCTGTTTTGCGCATACTGTTTTGAAAAAACAACAGGGCTTAACCATGTTCCTAAAAAATCTGCACCAAGGCTTACAATAACTTTTGCGTTTTCAAAATGATAAGAGGGCAATGCTTTTTTACCATAAGAAGATTCATTAGCCAGTAACATTCCGCTGTAAGAAACACCATCGTATTGTATATGTTTACTGTCCGGATATTTTGCTAAAAATTCTGTGATTATTTGTTTTGTTGTAGGGGAGGTTAGCGATGAAGTAAGCAGCACCAAAGGTTTACCGGCATTAGCCGTTAAGTCATCTGCTATCATTTTATCTATCACCTCAAATGTTGCCTCCTTACCTTTTGCCATTGGATAACGAAGGCGTGAAGTATCATAAAGATCTAAAACTGAAGCCTGCACCTGTGCAGACGTACCACCATTTGTTAAGGGTGAAAGTGTATTGCCTTCAATTTTTATCGGGCGACCTTCTCTTTGTTTAACTACTACAGGAACTACATCCCCATCGCTAACATAAGTGGATGCATAATAATTAGAAATGCCAGGGATAATATCATCTCTTTTATTTAAGAAAGGAATTGACTTACGAACCGGTACTTCGCAACTTGCCGCCAATGCTGCCGCAGCAGTACTAAATCCAACATATTTTAAAAAATCCCTGCGGGGAGTTTTAGCATCCAGTATTTCACTAACATCTTCTAATGGAAGCAG
>JAYVEA010000312.1:0-9169 GCA_043749085.1 Chitinophagales bacterium | reverse complement strand
TAATTGATGCAGTTGCAGCAATTGATTACCCGACAGATAAAATTGAGATACAGGTATTAGATGACAGCACCGATGAAACAACTGAAATTATTGCGGGTAAAATTGCTTTGCTCAAAAAAGAAAATATTTTTATAAACCATATTAAACGAAACAACCGCGAAGGGTTTAAAGGCGGTGCTTTAAAACATGGTTTATCGCTGGCAAAGGGAGAATTTATTGCTGTTTTTGATGCTGATTTTCTTCCCTCAAAAGATTTTCTGAAACGAACCATTCCCTTTTTTGCAGATCCTCACATTGGTATGGTACAAACAAAGTGGGGACACATAAACAAAAAAACCTCTTTGTTAGCTAACCTGCAGGCAATGGCACTGGACGGGCATTTCAGCGTAGAGCAACAGGGAAGAAATGCAGCAGGTTATTTTATCAATTTTAATGGTACAGCCGGTGTTTGGCGCAAACAAACAATATTGGATGCAGGTAACTGGCAATCCGATACGCTCACAGAAGATTTTGATTTAAGCTACCGGGCGCAAATGAAAGGATGGCAATTTAAATACCTGGAAGATTTTATTACGCCGGCAGAATTACCTCCTTTTGTAAGCGCATTAAAATCACAGCAATTTCGCTGGACGAAAGGCGGCGCTGAAACGGCAAGAAAAAATATGAAGACCTTATTTGCATCAAAACTTTCATTGGCTGTGAAGTTGCATGGCGCCTTTCATCTAATTTACAGCCTGGGTTTTATCAGCATAATTACCTATGCCTTACTGTCTGTGCCTTTGCTCTTTGTAAAACAATTTTATCCGGATTATAACCTGCTGTTTAAAATTTCAAGCCTCGTCGGTATTAGCTTTCTTATTTACATTCTTCACTATTTTATTTCTTATTTCAATAATACACCAGGAGGTATGCTGCAAAAAATTACTGGTTTCATTTTTCGCTTTCCATTGTTTGTTTCATTGTTCATAGGGCTTTCATTAAGTAATGCCGTCGGCATTATGCAGGGATATTTAGGTATCAAATCGGGATTTGTTCGTACACCAAAATTTAATGCTCTTGATAAAAGAGACAAAATAATTAGCACCAGATATATTCAAACTAAGATAAACTGGCTGAATATTGCAGAAGGTGCATTGATTTTTTATTTTTTATTTGGAGTGATCCAATCCATATATTTTAAAAATTATGCAAGCCTGCCACTAATGTTAATGGCGCTCACAGGCTTTTCAATGATATTTGCTTTGGGGATTAAAGAATGGAGACAAAAAGCATTCGCCACATTTCATGATTAAAGAACCAAAGATTGTTGTCATCATTCCTGCCTATAATGAAGAGAATTCAATCGCAAAAGTTGTTAATGATATTCCACAAGGTTTGGCGCATGAAGTGATCGTAGTAAATAATAATTCAAATGATGCAACTGGTATAAATGCACAGAATGCAGGTGCAACAGTACTTTACGAGGATAGACCGGGCTATGGGTATGCATGCCTTAAAGGAATAGAATATATTAAAAAGTTACAACCTTTGCCTGACATTGTAGTATTTATTGATGGAGATTATTCCGATATTCCTGAAGAAATGCTTTTGCTTGTGCAACCAATTATCAATGATGGAATGGATATGGTGATCGGATCAAGAGCATTAGGAAAAAAGGAAAAAGGATCTATGACGGCGCAACAAATATTTGGCAACTGGCTGGCAACACGATTATTGAAAAGTATTTATGGTGTTCAATACACTGACCTCGGACCTTTCAGAGCTATCAGGTATGATAAACTGATAGAAATAAATATGCAGGATACTACTTACGGATGGACAGTAGAAATGCAATTAAAAGCTGCTAAATTAAAAATTAAAATTATGGAAGTTCCGGTAAGTTATCGAAAACGAATAGGGTTTTCAAAAATTAGCGGAACTGTAAAAGGCACAGTGATGGCGGGTTATAAGATCATAACCACCATTTTTAAATACCGGTAAAATGAAATTAAATCATTCTTTATTACTATTAATCATCTTATGCTATTTGTATTCATGTAAACAAAAAGCAGAGCCACCATCTGAAGAATTTAAACAAAAATGGTATGCAGGGAAAGCGGAAATAAGCAGTTATGATCTTCAACAAGCACGCTATGGTGAAATGAGAGAAGGTGAAGCTGTGTTGATTTTTGTGACTGAAGATTTTTCCACCGATAAATTAGTGAAGCTGGATGTACCTGAAAAAACAAACGATAAGATTCGGGTTTTAAAAATGAATATGACCAAAAAATTTGTTACAGGCATTTATCCTTATTCCATGATGCTGTCTGTCTTTACGCCGGTTTCAAAAGATGGAAAAGAAAAAACCTTGAAAGCAGATTGTTCTTCGCAGGAATGGTGCGGACATACATTTTCACAATTAAAATTAAATGGTGGTAGCTATAACTGGCAACTCCATTCCTATTTTGAAAAAGAAGGTGAGCAGGATAAAAAAATCGATGCTGTTTTGCCGGAAGATGAGTTATGGAATCGTATCCGCATCAATCCTTCCAATTTACCACAAGGCAAAGTTCCCTTACTGCCAGGTTTGTTGTGGCAACGATTATCTCATACAGAGTTGAAACAAGAAGAGGCCGTACTATCTGTAACAAAGGCAGATACTTTTTTTATAAAAGACAGTACCGTTCAGATGTACACTATACATTATCCTGCTGCGCAAAGAACATTACAAATATATTTTCACTCTGCTTTTCCGCATGAAATAGTGGGATGGCAGGAAAATTATCCCGATGGTTTTGGAAACAAAAAAATGCTGACAACAATAGCAGTAAGAAAAAAAACAATCTGGCTTGATTACTGGAAACATAATGGTGTTGCTGACAGCACCTACCGGGATACCTTGCAACTGATGCGCTATGGAAAATAAGCAACACTCCGAAAAATCTTCCTTGGTTTATATATTATTGTTGCTGAGTGGTATTGCTTATTATTTTTTAGGTTATCAAACAGCAAGAGAAAATTTCGCACAGGTGTTTTCTTTATTTACATTTTTGTTTGCTGCATATTATATTGCATACAGGTTTTTTTTAATCACACATTTTAAATACTTACTGATTGCAGGTATGCTATTCCGCATCCTGCTTTTATTTTCTGTTCCCAATCTTTCTGATGATGTGTATCGATTCATCTGGGATGGACGATTGGCAGCAAATGGTATTAATCCCTTCAGTTATCTACCTTCAGAGGTCATGCAAGGGCCGAAGTTTACAGGTATTACAAAAGAACTATTCTCGCAATTAAATTCTCAGGGACATTATACTATTTACCCTCCGGTAATGCAGGGCATTTTTTTGTTAACTGCAAAATTATTTCCACTCAATGTGTATGCTGCCATCTTATTTCTGAAGAGCATTATTGTTTTGTTTGAAGTGAGCACTGTTTTTTTGTTGATACAATTATTAAAAAAATTGTCATTACCCAAACACTTGTCTTTACTCTATATTATAAATCCGCTTGTAATAACAGAGCTCACAGGCAATGTGCACTTTGAAGGAGTGATGATCTTTTTTGTGTTATTGGCTTTTTTATTCTTTCTAAAAAATAATTGGAGTGCAACAGCTGTCTGCCTGGCATTAGGTATTGCCACTAAACTAATACCCGTAATTTTTCTTCCATTGTTTGTAAATAAATTGGGTTGGAGGAAAGGATTTATGTATTCAGTAATTACGGCAATACTCACAATTATTTTATTTGCTTTTGTATTTGATATTGCCACCATACGACATATGCTTAGCAGCATTGATTTATTTTTCAGAAAATTTGAATTCAATGCAAGTGTTTATTATGTTGTAAGGTATATTGGTACCCTTATAACAGGTTATAACATCATTGCCATTGCCGGGCCATTTTTAATCCTCCTATCTGCATTGATAATTTTTATTATTTCTTTCAGGAATAAAAATATTGGCTGGCAATCCTTTTTTACTAAAACGCTTTTTATTATTACTGCCTGGTTGCTGTTTTCCACTACAGTACATCCCTGGTACATTTGTTTGCCGGTTGTGCTGGCTGTTTTTACACCTTATCGTTTTGCTATCGTCTGGTCGTTCACGGCTATTCTAAGTTATGCTGCTTATCAAACCAATCCTGTACATGAAAAATTGTGGTTAATTGGAGCTGGTTATATTTTTATGATTGGATATACATGGTGGGAATTGAAGAAAAATGCCACCACAACACCTGTGTTTAAATAAATATTTAAATGGTTTAAAAAAAAATAAGAAAACTGATAAAGGACACCCCCATATGGTTATACTTTTGCCAATTCCATAAACCCAAAGCGTATGTTACAAAGTGAATTAACCGGTGATTTAATAAAACGGTTGAATACTGTAAAAGGACAGATAGAAGGTATTGTAAGAATGCTTGATGAAGAAACAGATCTTGATAAAATACTTATTCAATGTAAGGCTGCAGACCAGGGATTGCAAAAAGCACATTACTTATTGATGGACGAAGTTTTCAGGAAAAGTCTCGCTTTAAAACTTGTACAGGTTATGAATGCTTGCCCCGGTAATTGCCAGGATGCAGAGAAAATAGAATATCTGAAAGAACAATTTCCCAAGCTTGAATTTGGCCAGCTTACCCCTAAAATAAAAGAGATTAACGCAATAGATAAACGTTTAGAACAATACAATAAAAATAATTTGAATAAAGATTAGGATGACACCCCCCTGCAGGTTGACCTTTGTTTTTTCATAACTAAATAAAAGATAATGGAAACTCAAACAAAAAGAAAAATTGAAGTGTTTACTGCGGGTTGTTCTGTATGCTCGCCTGTAGTTGATATGGTTAAATCTATGGCTTGTACCGATTGTGAAGTGATAGTATATAATCTTGCCGAACCTTGTGAAAGCAGAGAATGTATAGAAAAGGCTAAAACCTACGGCATTAAAGCATTACCCGCTGTTGCAGTAAATGGTAAACTTTTGTCTTGTTGCGAAAATAAAGGTGTATCAGAGGCAGAACTTAGAAGTGCAGGAATTGGTCAGCGTGTTTAATGTATTGCGTTAGTCATTTTCCTTGTTAAGTGGCTAACGTTTTTTTGAATAAATTTTAATAATATGAGTGCTGAAGAAGAATTAATGGAAACAAGATTTAAAATTATCAATATGGTTTGTGAGGGATGTGCTGAAAAGCTCACAACTGCTCTTACTGCTTTGCCGGGAGTAAAAGATGTTAAACCTAAAGTGATGCAAATGCAAGTTCATGTAAGATATTATTCTGAACAAATAAAGCAGGAAGAACTAAAAAGAATTTTAGAGAAAGAAGGTTTTATTGCTGTTGAACTATAAAAAATTACTAACAAAGATTTATGTTATTAAGAAATCATTTTTTATGAAAGTATCACTGTCGTCTATTATGGTTTTTATTTTAGCAATTACTTCCTGTGCCCAACAACAAAAAAAAGCTGAACAAGCCATACCGAAAGAACAAACAAAAATTGTAATGCTACAAAAAATAAAGATGCCTGTGGATGGAATGGTATGCAGTGCCTGCCAATCAAACGTAAAGAAAACAATTAAGTCGTTTGATGGTGTAACAGATGTAGAAGTGAACCTTGAAAAGAAATTTGCATTCTTCACTTACAACCCATCAAAGGTGAGTATAGAGCAAATACAAAAAGCTGTAAATGACAAAGGTTATAGTGCCGGTAAGACAGAAGAAATAAAGCAATGACTTTAGAAAAATTTGTTGAACAATTTAGCCATGCACTATCGCATGGTTCTTTTTTTAGTTTTGATTGCAGCACTTGCAGGAATTATATCTACCGGTGTATGCCCCTGCACCTTACCTGTTGGACTTGGAATTGCCGGGCTTGTCAGCAGCAATACAGAAACAAAATCAAACAAAGGTTTTTTTATAGCCCTTGCATTCTTTTGCGGTATTGTATTTTGTTTGGCTTTATTAGGTGCACTGGCAGGACGGTTAGGAATATTTCTTACTGAAACATTTGGCCAATACTGGGCTTTGGCGATGGCATTGATTTCTGCAATAGCTGCCGTTGCTGCATTTTATGGACCAAGGTTGAATGTTACAAGATTAGAAGCCGTACGCACACCCGGTGTTGGCGGCTCTTTTGTTTATGGATTGATTTTTAGTTTAGGTACTTCTGCTGCTCCATTATTATTATTGCTTTCCGTTGCCGCTGCAAAAGCAAATCCATTATTTGGGTTTACGCTTGCTTTATTTTTTGGTATCGGGAGGGGATTGCCTTTTTTGATAGTTAGTGCATTTGCCGGTGCAGTTACAAAATTTGCACAACTTACATGGCTTAGAAGAAGCATTCAAATTGTTAGTGGTCTTGCTCTATTGTTTGTGTGCTATTATTATGTGAAGGTGTTTATTAATTTACAGTAGTTTTATTGACTTAAATCCTTCTGGACTCCCTTCTAAATAATGCTTAATTACGATACCATCTTTCAATCACCTTTGCTGCCGGCTTATTCTGCGGAGTAAAATCAATATTTTCTCTGCGATGATGGCCTTCATCTACATACCATTTCCAAACAAATCCACCGGCAAACCATTTCTTTCCTACAAAGCTTTGGTAAAATGCTTCCAGTGCATTTTTTTGTGCTTCGTCGTTTTGTTTGCCTTCATTTTCTTTCCAGGGCTCTGCACAGTTATAATCAACATTGCGGTAGCCATATTCAGTAAATAAAATTGGATGTTTATTTTCTAAACTTTTTCTTTCAAGATCAACAATGTATTTATTCCACCCCTCTCTTATAGAAACACTGGAAGGGGTTTCTTCAGCAGATAAAGGGAAGTAAGCATCTATTCCGATGTAATCAAGTTTTTTCCAAAAAGGAAATACTTTATAATCATCCCAGTTGGCAGCATAGGTTAGTTTGCCATGATATATCTTTTTTAGTGAATCGATTAATGAGTTCCAAAATTGTGGCCTTGCTTTAATTGTTGCGCCTAATTCGGTACCCATGCAAAATATTTCTGCATTCATGCTATCCGCAATCTTTGCAAAATGAAGTATATAATCCTTATAACTCTCTTCCCATAACTGCCACTCATTTTCTAAGTGTAATGTAAATGCTCCTGTGTACATTCCGTGTGCTATCCACAAATGCGGCTTGAGCATTACGGATAACTTTTTTTGGTGTGCTGATAAAATAGAGCCAATTACACCTTCATCACTTTCGCCCCACCATTGTCCTTTATGATTGTATCGTATTACAGGATTCTCAGGAGAACAAAAAGCATAAGGCATTACAGCAATGCTGTTGGCATTAATATTTACAACCGGCTGCAGCATTTTTTCATCGATAGGATTTACCGGTGCTACTATGCTGATTCCTCTAATGGAAAAACCAGATGCACGCAACTTGTCATCCGAATATGTTTTGTCTGTATTAAAACAGCCGTAGGTATTTATAAATAAACAGGCAATGAGTGAAAGTCTTGTTAAGTAAAATGACAAGAGATAAAAATTATAATGATTACAAAAATATCAACAAATGCGTGGCAACTGTTCGCCGGTAAGCATATTAAGCATGCGTCTACCGCCGATGCTGCTTGCTAAGATCACCTGCTTCGGATGATCGGCAGTTATTGTACCAATGAGGGCTGCGTTCCTGCCAATGTCTGAAGTTCTCAATAAAGTAATTACCTGCTCTGCTATTTCAGCATTCACTACACAAATAAAAATTCCTTCATTGGCAACATATAGGGGATCTAATCCCAACATCTCACAAGCGCCTTCTACCTGTTCACTCAGTGGTATTTGGTTTTGCGATATTTCAATTCCCAATCCACTGTCTTTTGCTAATTCATTCAAAACAGTAGCCACTCCTCCACGGGTTGGGTCACGCATAAAATGAATGTCGTTGCCAAAAACATCTAAGAGAGAAAACACAGCAGGAGCAAGATTGCAGGTATCACTTTCCAGTTTTGTTTCAAACTCTAATCCTTCCCTTACCGACATTATCGCAACGCCATGAGTTGCTACATTTCCAGTCACAATTATTTTATCGCCCGCTTTAACATTGACTGCAGCAATCTTTGCTTTAGGATGTACTTCACCAATTCCGCTTGTGTTCACAAAAATTTTATCACCTTTCCCTCTCTCTACTACTTTGGTATCCCCGGTCACAACTTTTACATTCGCTTCTTCGCACGAAAATTTTATGGAAACTAAAATTTCCCAAAACTCCTTCATGGTCAAACCTTCTTCAATAATAAAACTTAGGGAAAGATAACGTGGAATAGCACCACACATTGCGAGGTCATTGATAGTTCCATTTACTGCTAAGTCGCCAATATTTCCACCAGGAAAAAATATCGGAGTGATTACGAAACTGTCGGTTGAAAAGGCAACTGGATTTTTTAATTGCAGAAAAGCCCCGTCATGATGTTGATTGAGGTAATCGTTTTTTAAAATATCAAACACACCACTGTTAAGAAGATTATGAGTTAACAGGCCGCCGCTTCCATGTCCTAGGGTAATGATGTCAAAGTCAAGTTTTGGCATCGGGCATTGAAGCTGCATTTTTATTTTTTTATCCTCTGATAAAATTTCCATGTAATTTTTTTGATACGAGCTTCAGTTTTTTATGGCAACATCGTTGCGTCGCAATCCTTTCATCCGCATACCAATGATCATCTTTTTTATAAAGTATTTTTAAGCTTCAACTTTTTCAGCTTCATTTATTGCGGAATAAAAATGATAATAAGTTGCACATGATCCTTCAGAAGAAACCATAGGAGCGCCCAATGGGTGTGAAGGTTTGCAAAGCGTACCAAAGTTGGCGCAGTCCAATGGCTTTTTCAATCCTTTCATAATAGCGCCTGCAATACAGGTTTCGTTTTCTTTTGTTTCTTTTAATGGTACATTGAATTTTTTTGTTGCATCAAAAGCCGCATATTTTTCTTTTACTTCCAGGCCACTTTGCGGAATAACATCCATTCCTCTCCACATACGGTTACTTATCTCAAAAATTTCGGTAATGGCTTCCTGCGCAGGCAGGTTGCCTCTTTCACGTACCACTCTTGCATATTGATTTTCCATTTTGTATTCACCTTTTTCTAATTGGCGAACCACCATCAATATTCCGTGTAGCAAGTCTATGGGTTCAAAACCCGTTACTACAATAGGCACTTTGTATTTTTCTAC
>JAYVEA010000311.1:0-9170 GCA_043749085.1 Chitinophagales bacterium | reverse complement strand
CAATATTGATGATATTGTAGATGCTTATAAAGCAGGAAGTTTATATGAAGTATTTGGAACAGGCACCGCGGCTACAATTTCTATGATAAAAGAACTTCGTTATAAGGACTTTGTTATGAATTTTGATACGGATAAATGGCAAACAGCACCTGAGGTTAAAAAAAGTATGACAGCAATTAAGGAAGGGAGGGTTGCTGATAAATACGATTGGATGTATAAAGTGTGATCTCATAATTATAACTTCTTTTAGTTTTTTCTTTTAATTAATTCTCTTACCTTTGCCGTCCAAAAAATTAAGGTTAAAGAATGCCTACAATACAGCAATTAGTTAGAAAAGGTAGAGAGATCATAAAAGCAAAAAGCAAATCCAGGGCACTGGATAGTTGTCCGCAGCGTCGGGGGGTATGTACAAGAGTATATACAACAACTCCAAAAAAACCTAACTCTGCTTTGCGTAAAGTGGCTAAGGTTCGTTTAACCAACAAGATCGAAGTAATTGCATACATCCCTGGTGAAGGGCATAATTTACAGGAGCACTCAATTGTATTGATCCGTGGCAGAAGGGTTAAAGATCTTCCGGGTGTGCGTTATCATATTGTACGTGGAAGCCTTGATACAGCAGGTGTAAAAGACCGTAAAAAAAGCCGTTCTAAATACGGAACTAAAAGAGAAAAAGCAAAAAAATAAACTGGTTTAATTAGTTTATCGGTTAATTAGCTAATTACGAAAATTGATAAACCAATAAACAGATAAACCACTAAACAAATAAACAAAGAAGAATGCGTAAAGCACAAGCCAAGAAACTCCCTTTAGCACCTGATCCTAAGTTTAATGATAAACTGGTAACAAGGTTTGTAAACAATCTTATGTGGGAAGGAAAAAAAAGCGGCGCCTTTAATATTTTTTATGATGCTTTGGATAGAGTGAATAAAATGACCAGCGAAGATGGTTATGAAACATGGAAAAGGGCATTAACTAATGTAACTCCTGCTGTGGAAGTTAAGAGCCGCAGAATAGGTGGTGCAACATTTCAAATACCTGCTGAAGTTCGTTCTGACAGGAAAACATCTCTTGCGATAAAATGGCTTATCAGATATAGCAGAGACAGGAACGGAAGAAGTATGGCTGAAAAATTAGCGAACGAAATTGTAGCAGCAAGCAAAGGTGAAGGAGCAGCTTTTAAAAAGAAAGAAGATACTCATCGTATGGCGGATGCTAATAAAGCATTTGCGCATTTCAGGATTTAATAATCCAACATAGAACTAAGTGCTTTAATCCCTTCTTAACAGGAGGGATTTTTTATTTGTGAACTGCTGTTATATCAAAAATAGGTTTCTTTCTATAGAAATATTTTCACTTATTATTTGTAACTTTGCGCCTCCAATTTATCAATCCAATAATAAGTAAATAATCAACAATAAATACTAAACAATGGGCGACTTAAGGTATCAAAGAAATTTCGGAATTGCTGCTCACATTGATGCAGGTAAAACCACCACCACAGAACGTATCCTGTATTACACTGGTGTTAATCATAAAATTGGTGAGGTGCATGATGGCGCTGCAACAATGGACTGGATGGCGCAGGAGCAGGAAAGAGGCATCACTATTACTTCTGCAGCTACAACATGCTTTTGGAATTTTCCAACTATCCAGGGTGCAAAAACGTCTGAAACAAAAGAATATAAGTTTAATATAATTGATACTCCGGGTCACGTGGATTTTACCGTAGAGGTAGAGCGTTCACTTAGAGTATTGGATGGTTTATTGGCATTGTTTGATGCTGTAAGTGGTGTGGAACCTCAAAGCGAAACCGTTTGGCGCCAGGCTAACAAATATAAAGTTCCACGTATTGGTTTTGTAAATAAAATGGACCGTGCCGGTGCAGATTTTCTAAATGTAGTTAAACAGATAAAAGAAATGCTCGGTGCAAAAGCGGTACCTCTTCAATTACCTATTGGCGCTGAAGATAATTTTAAAGGTGTTGTAGATTTAATTACAATGAAGGGAATGGTTTGGGATGATGCAACATTGGGTATGACGTACAAAGAAGTGCCTATCCCTGAAGATATGATTGAAGAAGTGAATGAATGGAGACAGCATCTTATAGAAGCAGTTGCTGATTATGATCATGCATTATTGGAAAAATTCTTTGATGATCCTGATACTATCTCAGAAGATGAGATACATGCTGCAATGAGAAAAGCAACGATTGATATTTCTATCATTCCTATGATGTGCGGTTCATCTTTTAAAAACAAAGGTGTACAAACTGCACTGGATGCTATCATCAGATACTTACCCGGGCCTTTGGATATTGAAGCAGTTAAAGGAACCAACCCTGATAATGGTGAAGAAATATTACGCCATGCAGATCCCAAAGAACCATTTAGTGCATTGGCATTTAAAATTATGACTGATCCATTTGTTGGTCGTCTTGCATTCTTCCGTGCTTATTCAGGCAGGTTGGATTCAGGTAGTTATGTGTTGAATACACGTACAGGAAAAAAGGAAAGAATTTCACGTATCATGCAGATGCATGCTAATAAACAAAACCCTGTTGATTACATTGAGGCTGGTGATATTGGCGCTGCTGTGGGTTTTAAAGATATTAAAACAGGAGACACTTTATGTAATGAAGACAATCCTATTGTTTTAGAAGCAATGACATTTCCTGAGCCGGTTATCTCAGTTGCTGTAGAGCCTAAAACGCAGGCTGACGTTGATAAAATGGGATTGGCAATTTCTAAATTAGTGGAAGAAGATCCTACGTTAAAAGTAAAGACTGATGAGGAAACAGGACAAACTATTTTAAGTGGAATGGGTGAACTCCATCTTGAAATTATTGTTGACAGGATGAAGCGTGAATTTAAAGTTGAGATAAACCAGGGTGCGCCACAGGTTGCCTATAAGGAAGCATTTCAAAATACAATTGAACACAGAGAAGTTTTGAAAAAACAAACTGGTGGTCGTGGTAAATTTGCTGACATCGTTTTTGAAATAGGACCTGCAGATGAAGAATTTTTAAAAGAAGCAAAAGGAAATTTTCAGTTTGTAAATGGATTATTTGGAGGATCAATTCCAAAAGAATTTGTACCAGCCATACAAAAAGGATTTGAAACTGCAATGACAACAGGTGTACTGGCAAGCTATCCCATGGAAAGCATGAAGGTTAGAGTATTTGATGGTTCATTCCACCAGGTTGACTCTGATGCCATGAGCTTTGAACTCTGCGCCAAACAAGGATATCGTGAAGCAGGGCGTAAAGCTAAACCTGTTTTACTGGAACCAATAATGAAAGTAGAAGTATTAACACCTGACCAATACATGGGTGATGTTACAGGTGATCTTAACCGCCGTCGCGGAATGTTGGAAGGTATGGATAGCAAGCATGGGGTTCAGGTTATAAAAGCAAAAGTTCCTTTGAGTGAGATGTTTGGTTATGTAACCCAATTGCGTTCACTTTCAAGCGGTCGTGCAACATCAACAATGGAGTTCAGCCATTACTCTCCTGCGCCAAATAACATTGCAGAAGAAGTAATAGCAAAACAAAAAGGTAAAGTAAAGATTGAAGATTAAAACCCGAATAAAATCCTGAATACAAACCCCATTCGAAAGATTGGGGCTTTTTTTATACCACAATATCATTAATGGCATCTAAAAAATCTATGCGCTTTGGATGATGTTACCGGAAATAAGGTAAGTGCTAATGTTTTAGGAGGTACTGGCGATGATGTTGGGAGAGCTCTGATACCTCCTTACGATGGAATAAATTTCGATGGTACGTATATAGCAGCCGGATATACTACCAGCAATAATGGAGACGTTTCAGGCAATCATGGCTTGAGCGATATGTGGGTTGTAAAGTTTAAATTTTAATTAATCTATCTCAAAACTCCTCACTTATATCTTTAAGCAAGGAGAAATATTTTTATTCAATTTATCATGTGCCGCTGAAAAATACTCTTTTATTTATATTTAATTATAAATAGATAGTCATTATTCTCCAGCACCAAATAACATTGCAGAAGAAGGAATTGCAAGGCAAAAAGGTAAAGTAAAGATCGAAGATTAGACCTGATAAAATTTATAAAGTAAACCTGTTCTTTTTTAAGCGGGGTTTTTAATAACTCATTTCTTAGAGTTTTACAAATTCCCTTTTTATAGCTTCTAATATTAACCCGGTTCGGGAATGTACACCCAGTTTTATAAATAGGCTATCCCTGTACCCATCAACAGTTCTTTCTGCTACTGACATGATATCAGCAATTTGTTTATAGCTCATTTCGGTACAGGCAAACTGCAAAAATTGTTTTTCTTTATCAGTAATAAATAAAGGATCATTCCTATCCTCATACATTAGCAGGCGGCGATAATTAATATTACCTGCATCAGCATTATAAAAACCTTTGGTATTGATTTCATCCAATGCTTTTTCCAGTTCAGTTGGATGTATATCTTTTAATAAATAGGCGCAGCATCCTGCCCTTATCATTCCAATAATATCTTTATCAATATCATTCATGGAAAGGGCAACTAATTTTATAGTGGGATAATTTGTCCGCAACCATGATGCGGTTTGTATACCATCCATTACAGGCATATTCACATCAAGCAAAATTATTTCCGGCAATATTTCTGCCACCTGCATTTTTTGCTGAAGTTCCTTCCCATTTAAAGCTTCAATTACAGCAGTATAATTATCAAAGCCTGAAAGCATAAGCCCAAGCGATTTTAAAAATAGCTGGTGATCATCAACTATGCCTACCGGAATTTTCATATGTACTTTTTTTAACCGGCAATTTAAGAATAACTGTTGAACCCTTACCCGGTAAAGATTCCCAATCAATTGTACCGCCTAGTAGTTGTGTTCTGTGTTTCATATTTTTAAGCCCTAAGCCATGGGAAATTATTCCTTGTTCGAACCCTTTACCATTATCAACAATGCTTATAATTAATGAAGAACCAGAATGAGTTACACTTATATCAAGTTGCTCAGCTTGTGAATGCTTAAGCGAATTTTGTATTGCCTCCTGCACAATACGAAAAAGAATGATTTGCTCTTCGGATGGTAATAATATTTTTTCAGGATGCGAAAAATTAATATTTACAATTCCTACTATGTTTATCCTGTTAACTTCAGTTTTCAGATTATCAATAAAATTAAATTGTTGAAGCCATTCTTTATCCAGCATTTTTGATAGTGAGCGTAACTCATTAATTGCTTTACCCAAAGTTTCTTCAGCAATATTTAAAATGCCCGGAGAATTTATAAGATTACGTTGTGCAACAGCAATAAGTGCTTTGGCGCTTACCAGTAACTGTCCTATATTATCGTGTAGTTCTTCTCCCAGTGCGGCAAAAGTATTTTCCTGAACTTCAATTTGTGACTTAAGCAGTATCTGATTAAATTCTTTTTTTAAATTTTCTCTTTCCAGAATATATTGATTACTCCTGTTGCGGTATCTCACTAAAAAAAATAACAGAAAAAACGCAAGCAGTACCAATACAGTTGTAGCAAACAGAACCGCAAATATTACAGGGCTTTTTTCCATACCTGGTTACATACAAAACTTATTGTAAATGCACTATACAATAATACATTCAAAGTAACCATAATAAAATGATAAATACGTCCATCAGGATCAAGATGGTTGTCAATTATATACCTCACCAAACTATTTAGCGCCAGGCTGCCTGTATAAAAAAACAGCAATCCCATTGCTATCCAGAACATAGGAATTTTAAAATAATTTATAAGTCCCTCGGATGTAAATAGCCACATAAAATATAAGAGGCAGCACAATACAATTAATATGCTTCCAACGCAGTATGAATATGTATTGAAATAATAAAATCCGTTAATAAAAATAATATCGAATAAAAAGGATAAAAGATATACAAAAAAAGATAGTGAAACAATCAGTTTAAATTTTTTTGTTTCAAAAGTATTATAAAATATTAAAAAGTAAAAGCTAAAGCTGACCGGCAAATAACTATTTATAATAAAGTGATTACTTTTTTTAAAGTAGTGCGAATAAACAAGCGCTCCGGCATCCATTACGAAACTAAAAAAAAGGAAAAATAAAAAAAGCCGCAGCCATTTTGGCCGCAGCCCTTTGTAAAAAATAAATACAGCTATCATACTAATTAAAGTGGGCAGCGAGTTTAATATGATAGATCTCATTCTTCTGTGGTGATGATTATGGACAATAAGGAGGGCATAAAAGTCCGCCGGTGGCTGCTACACCTTTATAATCCGATAACGCTTCACTTTCGGTATCTGTTGCATCATTCAATTGGTCAACGCTGGATTCAGTTGCAGGATTCTGCTGATCTTTTGAATCCTTTGTTGCTACAAAAATTAAATTATGCAATCCATGATAATCATTTCTTGCATCATCGTGTGTGCTCTGGTGGTGGCAGCCATAATAAATTCTGAGGCCATCAGCATTGTTGGCATTTAATAATTTTTCCAGCTCTTTACGGCTTACCCATGTTGAAGATGCATCTTCTATCCAGGGCCTGTCAGCAAATTTCTTTTTTAAATTTTCTGTAGAGGTTTTACGAATTGTTTTTTCGTACTCTTCTCTCATTTTTGTTACAGTTTTTTTGGAAGTGGGTTGCATGTTAATTGTTTTTGGTTTAAAGAAAAAATAATGAACAGCAATAGCTATACATTAATATTCAATATTGCACTAATAAATTGCGACTAAATACGGGGAAAACACCCTAAAATACGGGGGCAAAAGAGGGTGTTTTCCCCGTTTGCATTAAGCCGATTTTAATAATTCTGGCTCAAAATACATATTGTTTTTAGGTTTATGATACCATAACCTGGTAATTAAGAAGGTAAAACACCCTAAAAAAAGGCCTAAAATAGGGTGATTTCCCCGTATGAAATACAATTTGTCTTCATGATGTTTGCAAGAACCTATATCATTTTATAAGATGCATCCGACAATGCCTATAAAAAAAGGCGCTATCTATCTTCTTACTAATTTTTACTATGACTTACAATGAAAAAGATATAAAAAGCTACTGCGGCAATTGTAAAAAGCAATTTGATGCAGAAGTATACTATTGCCCTGAGTGCGGCAGCAACCTTGTAAATTATAATACAGGTTTACGCAGTGAAGAATATGCCGTTCAGGACAGGTGGGAGCGCCATAATAAGAATTTTAGAAAAGATAGGGGAGAGATATGTCATTAGGACTAATCTGTACTAAAACACCTGAAAAAAAGGCCTAAAATAGGGTGATTTCCCCGTATGAAGAGCTTGTTAAGAGTAAGAAGTTTGCATTAACCTATATCCAATCCTTTTAAACAATAACTGTACAAAGCCGTTGCCACTGCGAACTACATCTGCACCTGGGTGCTCTAACCTTAATGCACCTCAACCAAAACACAGGCTGAGATTTCTTCAGCCCCCGGGAAGCCGAAAACGGGAAATAGAGTAGGCATTTTTTAATATCAAGGACTAATGGCCATAGGTAAGATAAAAGAAGCTACCTGTTCTGCTACCGTTTCTGCAGAAAAGTTTCTGCAGTTTATTAACGATACCTGCGATAAACACTCAATTAATACTCCCGTCCGCCAGCTATGTTTTCTTGAGCAGGTAGGCCACGAAAGCGGCGGACTTTTTTATACTGAGAAGCTTGCCAGCGGCGCAGCGGATGAAAGCAAGAGTTTAGATAATGCCCAACCCGGAGATAGAATACGTTTTAAAGGCCGTGTGTTGATACAAATTACCGGGCGTTCAAATTATAAAGGCATGGGCGATGTACTTGGTATGAATTTTATAAACGAGCCAACATTGTGGGGCGGTAAAAATGTAAATGTTGTAATGGTTTACCAGGCAGGCTTAACAGGTACAAGGTAGGAGTGAATATTTTTTTTAAACCGGGCACGCCGAAAACGGATTTAGAGTAGGCGTTAATTTTAAAACTTTATACAATGAACAAGATTGAATTAAGCGCCGTTGAAAAAGAAATGGCCAATTTTAATTTCGATGAATTATATGCTCACACCCAAAAAGCTAAGGCTAACATAGCATCAGCCAAAAGTGTAGCGGACGTTAAAGATCATATTTGCCAGGTTTGAAGCAAGATCAGGAAGTTTGTTGTACTTGCTGAAGATATTCCTATCATCGGTAAGTACATAAAGATCCTTGCCGAATTGCTTGATTCACTTTGCGGCTCAGGCAGCTAACCTGCAAAATTATTCTGCATGTTTCATTCAAAGATGCTGCATTATTTTACAGCATCCTGACATCATTCTTTCAGCAAATCATTATTCATTAACTAAAAATATTATATGCCAACCAAAACAGTAATTGATGCAGACACATCTATCAAAGAGCTGTCAAATTTGTTTGCCACACACAACGATCGCCCAAGGTTTACAGGCAAGCGCATAGTAACTATGAACCGCAATGCCAGCCCATCTTCAATTCATAAACTTTCAAAAAAAGCTTCATTAAAAATTGCCAGCATAAATGATTTTTCTTCCAAAAGTAAAAATTACCATGAGGCATTTACACAGGCTGATGGAATTTACTTTGATACTTTTAAAATAGCTGTTATAAAAGAAGGTAAAGAAGAGCAGGTAAAATTTATGAATGATGCGAGTATGGGCACAAGCGATAGTTTCGCTATGGAACCCGAGCGCTTTGTGTATGCATGGCCAAGAACAGCAGTAATATCCGCAAGAAATAATATTGTTCTTCCCGCCAGCGGCAATTTTACATGGGGAGCGCAGGCAATTAAAATACCCAGCGCAAAATACACCGGTAAAGGAGTAAACATTGCAGTGCTGGATACCGGATTAAATCTCTCTCATCCTGATTTTGCCAGGCTGAATATTCAAAGCAAATCATTTATAAAAAATGTTGGAGTAGAAGATGGCAACGGTCATGGTACACATTGCTGCGGTATTGCAGTAGGTGCCATTAATAAGAAAACGCAACAACGGTATGGTGTGGCTATGGATGCTAATTTATTTGTTGGTAAAGTATTATCAAATGCAGGCAGCGGACGTGATACCGGCATTATTGCAGGCATACAATGGGCGCTTGAAAATAAGTGTAAAGTTATTTCCATGTCATTAGGTTCAGAAGTAAAGCCGGGCGAAACATATTCCCCTGCTTATGAAAGAGTGGCAAAAACTGC
>JAYVEA010000310.1:0-9172 GCA_043749085.1 Chitinophagales bacterium | reverse complement strand
CATGCTTTGGGGTAAAAATTAAAATGTAAACAATGCCTGCAAAGTTGAAGGAAATAATTTGAATTAACAATGCCAAACATTTGATATTTAACGATTTCACTAAAATGCTTATAACATCGAAAAATTCCTAAAAATAATAACGGAAAAGAAGATTAATAATTGTAAGCAGATTACTAATCTGCAAATTCATAGCCAATATCATTGCGATAATACATGTCTTCAAAATAGATCTGCCCTAAAATATTTTTTGATAGCTCGATCGCTTCTGCAAGTGTATCTGATAATGCCGAAACAGCCAATACTCTTCCTCCATTGGTAACTATTTCTTCGCCAACCTTTTTTGTGCCAGCATGAAAAACCATAATGCCGCCTTCTGCTTCGATTGTTTTTATTGATTCTGGATTTTCCAAATATCCAAAATCAATGGCATTGCCTTTTTCATATTCGCCGGGATAGCCCCCGCTAACCGCAACGATTGTTGCAGCACATCTTTGATCAATATCAATTATTTCTTTATCCAGTTCTTCTTTTGAACAACTGATAAATAATTTTACAAGATCATTTTTTAATCGTAACAGTACTACTTCACTTTCGGGATCACCCATTCGGCAGTTGTATTCAATTACCAAAGGCTCATCCTCTACTTTTATTAAACCAAAAAAAACAAAACCTTTGTATTCAAGATTTTCTTTTTGTATTCCATCAATCGTTGGCTTTATTATTTTATCAATCACTTTTTGCATAAACGTTTCATGTGCATAAGGCACAGGGCTTATTGCTCCCATGCCTCCCGTGTTAAGGCCTGTATCACCTTCACCTATTCTCTTATAATCTTTTGCTTCCGGCAGCAATACAAAATTTTTTCCATCTGTTAATGCAAAAACACTTAGTTCAACTCCCTTTAAAAATTCTTCTACAACAACTTTTTTTCCTGCAGCACCAAACTTTGCCTGCTGTATCATCAGCTCAAATTCTGCCATAGCTTCAATATGATTCTGGCAAATTAAAACTCCCTTACCTGCAGCCAAACCATCTGCTTTTAATACAACTGGTAGTGCATGATTTTTAATGTAGAGGATGCCTTCTTCATAATTGGTGATATCAAATTCTTTGTAAGCCGCTGTTGGAATATTATGCCGCTGCATAAACGCTTTGGCATAAGATTTACTGCCTTCAAGTTTTGCTGCTTCCTGCGAAGGCCCAATGACAATTATTTGATCTAATCTTTTATCACTTTTAAAAAAATTATAAATACCATTTACAAGAGGATCTTCCGGACCAACAAAAACCATTTCAATATTATGCTTTATGCACGCTTTTTTTATTGCTGCAAAATCATTTAAAGAAAGCTGGATGTTTTCTCCAAACTCCAGAGTGCCTGCATTGCCTGGCGCAATAAATAAATTAGTGAGCAGATTGCTCTGGCTGATCTTCCATGCAAATGCATGTTCTCTTGCGCCGCTTCCAAGGATAAGAATATTCAAAAGAATAAATTTAATAGGTTTCTAAGTGGTACAAATTTAGTTATTCAGATTTTGTAAAATACTTCTATTCATAAATTAAGCGTAATATTTTTTAATATCGGAATTATATAATAGAATTTGCATTTAGAATTTATCTGTATTTTACAAGTTGAACAAAAATATTTTTCAGAAGAAAATTTAATATTATGGAAGATCAGATAATTCCTATTGATACCAATGTGATAAAGAAAGGAAAACATCCAAAAGCTTTGTATGTACTTTTTTTTACAGAAATGTGGGAACGCTTTGCATATTATTTAATGGTTGGCATTCTTTTTCTATATTTAATAGATACCACTACAGGAGGGAAGGGGTTTTCCCAACATATAGGGGCAGATATTGTTGGTAGCTTTATAGCATTAGTGTACCTGACACCTTTTATTGGAGGTTTAATAGCAGATCGTATTCTTGGTTATACTAAATCTATTTTTCTTGGAGGCAGCATGATGGCTGCCGGATATTTTTGCCTGTCAATACCAGGTAATACGGCATTATTTATTGGTTTGAGTTTAATAATTATTGGCAATGGATTTTTTAAGCCTAATATTTCTACGCTGCTGGGCAACATTTATAACAGAGTTGATTTACAGCCATTAAAAGACAATGCTTACAATATCTTCTATATGGGAATAAATATCGGTGCTTTTGTCTGCAACTTTGTAGCGGCCTATTTACGAAATGCATATGGATGGGGTTATGCTTTTGCTGCTGCAGGAGTTGGGTTGGTAATCGGTATGATTATTCTCGCAATAAATTTAAAAAGTGTAAAATATGCAGATATAAAAAAACCTGTACAGGCAGAGGATATGCCTTTGTCTAAGATATTTTTGTATGTTTTTCTGCCGGCAATCATTGCTGCTGTGATAGGATGGATAGTACCAGGTAAGATATTTGGAACAACGCTGATGGGTACTCCTGCAAATGATGCATTTATTTTTGCGTGTTTACCAATTATAGCATTTTATGTTTCCATGTATATAAAAGCACAGGGGCAGGATAAAAAAGGAATAGGCTCTCTTTTATTCATCTTTACTATTTCAATTGTGTTCTGGACAATTTATAACCAGAATTCTACCGGTCTCACGCTATGGGCTCAGAAACATACAGACCGTACCGTTTCTTCTACAACTGAAAAAATTGCCGGAAGCATAGGTTTTTTGGAAACAGTGAATGATACACCACGCCTTGTAAAGAAGGTGGACGAGCACATGGTTGATGTAACAGACAAAAGCCAGATAGTTTCGTTGGAAGGAAAGTATGGTATAACTGCAAATGGCAATAAAATAGATACGGGTTCAAAAATTGTACAGGTAATGGCCCCTGATCCCTATTTTAATAATGTTCCTAAAGACCAATGGCCACACGGAAAAGATGTTAAGCTGGCGAATACCGAATTATTTCAATCTATAAATCCATTATTTATTGTTGTACTTACACTCATCTTTGTACCTTTCTTTGATTGGCTGCGCAAACGAAATAAAGAACCAACAACCGCTTCAAAATTCGGAATGGCGATGTTTATTTCAGGTCTTTCTGCTCTTGTAATGGTTTTTGCAGTTATGTCTGTTCCATCAATTTATGGATATAAAGCAGTTCCTGCATGGCTATGGGGCACATACTTTGTTTTTACAATAAGTGAGATCTTCTTAAGCCCTATAGGGTTATCTCTAGTCTCAAAATTGGCACCAGCAAGGCTTACCGCCTTAATGATGGGCGGGTGGTTCCTGTCAACTTCGATAGGGGGTAAAATTGCAGGTGTGATGACAACTTTTTGGGATGATTTCTCTGATAAAAAAATGTTCTTTCTTATACTTGTAATTGCTGCATTTATAGGAGGAATATTAAT
The DNA here is from genome assembly GCA_043749085.1 of Chitinophagales bacterium. GTDB lineage: Bacteria > Bacteroidota > Bacteroidia > Chitinophagales > Chitinophagaceae > Ginsengibacter. The sequence goes on along the minus strand of JAYVEA010000310.1, from coordinate 5,803 downwards.
TTATTCACGAATAAGATCATTAAATCAAATATTAAGAGATAAGACTGGTTCTGCATAATGCATCCAAATAATTTTATTTAAAATTAATTATCATGGCCGAGCAACCAACCTTTAAACCCTTCGTTCCGGATAATTCCAAAATGAAAGAGTTTACCGTTAAATCAATTTTAATGGGAAGCATTTTTGGAGTTATATTCGGAGCATCCACCGTTTATCTTGCATTAAAAGCCGGGCTAACAGTTTCTGCCTCTATTCCCATTGCTGTTATTTCTATTTTACTTGGAAAATTATTTTTAAGAACTACCATTCTTGAAAATAATATCATACAAACAACAGGCTCTGCAGGAGAAAGTATAGCTGCGGGCGTAGTATTTACATTACCGGGATTTTTATTTCTTTCGGAAGGAGCAAGTGCTAATTTTTTTAATTACCTAACTATATTAACGCTATCTATTTTCGGCGGAATTTTAGGTACCTTAATGATGATACCGCTTCGACGTTCACTTATAGTAAAAGAACATGGCACGTTGCCATACCCTGAAGGCACCGCCTGTGCTTCGGTTTTAAAGGCAGGAGAAAAAGGAGGGAGCTTAGCCAGGACTGCATTATTCGGTGTTGCTTTCGCTTTTGCATATGCCATTCTGCAAAAGATTTTTCATGTGATTGCAGAACTGCCTTCGTTCATGACTAAGCAAACACAAAAGCTATATCCTTCGGCAAAATTAAGTTCTGAGATCACACCAGAATATTTAGGGGTTGGGTATATCATCGGTCCAAAAATAGCCGGTGTATTGGTAGCAGGCGGTGTGCTTAGCTGGTTTGTATTTATTCCTTTACTTGCTTCGCTGGTACCTTCTGATGTGATAGCATTACAATTGGTGAAGCTTGGTTATTTAAGGGATATGGCTAAAGATGGTGGCCCCGGCGGATGGAATTCCGCTACTCATACTTTTGCGGATTATTCCACTGCTATTTACAGGGCATATATTCGCCAGATAGGCGCAGGAGCTGTAGCTGCCGGCGGTTTTATTACTTTATTTAAAACTATTCCAACCATTATCTCTTCCTTCAGGGGAAGCATGGGCTCATTAAAGAAAGGAAAAGGTGGCAGTGCCGATGTAGTTCCCAGAACAGAAAGAGATTTATCAATAAAAGTAGTTGGTATAGGAAGTCTGGCGCTTATTTTATTGATGACCATTTTACCACAGGTTCCCGGCGAGAATGTAGGAAGTAAATTATTGCTCGGCCTTCTTGTAATTATTTTCGGTGCATTTTTCGTAACAGTTTCATCAAGAATTGTTGGGTTGATTGGCTCATCTAACAACCCGATCAGCGGGATGACCATTGCAACTTTAATGGGTACGTGTTTAGTGTTTATTGCTGTAGGATGGACAGGAAAAGTTTACGAGCCAATGGCTCTTGTTGTTGGTGGAATGATTTGTATTGCGGCAGCAAATGCAGGTGCCACTTCACAGGATCTTAAAACAGGATATATTGTTGGAGCAACTCCAAAGTATCAACAGATAGCTTTATTTGTTGGTGCAATTGTTTCCTCTCTTGCAATAGGATTTACTGTAAAAATTCTGGATACACCTACCCAGGAAATGTTGAGCCAGGGAATACATCATGCCATTGGAACAGATAAATACCCTGCACCACAGGGAACATTAATGGCAACATTGATCAAAGGTATTCTTTCTTTTAATCTTGACTGGCAGTTTGTTTTGGTTGGTGCTGCCATTGCTGTTGTTGTGGAACTTTGCGGAATTAAGGCATTGAGTTTTGCCATAGGGATTTATCTTCCTTTAAGCACTACGCTACCCATTTTTATTGGGGGTGCAATTCGTGGATTGGTTACATGGAAAAAAGTAAAAAAGGATGAAAGTGTTGAAGAAGAGGAAGACCTTGGAAAAGGAAACCTGTTTGCAACAGGATTAGTTGCAGGCGGTGCATTGGCAGGCGTTATCGTAGCAATTTTATCTGTAAATGATAATGTTGCTGCTACGCTTGCAAAATGGAGTGCAGAACATGGACTTACAAGTGCACTGGGTGGAAAAACAGCATTTTCTTTATTAGGTGTTTCTTTTTTTGTTTTGATGGCTTATGTATTGTATAGGGTTGCTATAAAAAAAGATAAGCCAGTTATTACAACATCATGATAACTCGCCGCAATTGCTAACAGGTTATCGCGGCAGTATGATATTATCGCTCATACCACCTGTATGGTTTTATGTGATGAACAGGAAAATAGAGAAGTTACAAAATACTAATTGATATCGCTGCTGCCAAAATATTTATGCAGCACTTCAGGCAGCTTAATATTATTTTCTGTTTGATTATTTTCTAATAGCGCAGCAACAATCCTTGGCAGCGCAAGTGATGAGCCATTTAAAGAATGCAGCAATTGCATTTTACCATTTGAATCCTTAAAACGGATCTTCATCCTGTTGGTTTGAAAAGTTTCAAAGTTGCTGACAGAGCTAACTTCCAGCCACTTTTGCTGCGCAGCGCTGTACACTTCAAAATCATAAGTAAGTGCAGAAGTGAATCCCATATCACCACCACATAATTTTAAAATTCGATAAGGCAATTCAAGCGATTGCAAAAGCCTTTCAACATGCGTAACCATCTCTTCCAAAACATCATAGCTTTTTTCAGGGTGAACCAATTGAATGATTTCTACTTTATCAAACTGGTGAACACGATTTAATCCCCGTACATCTTTACCATAGCTTCCTGCTTCTCTCCTAAAGCATGGCGTGTAAGCAGTCATTTTTATTGGCAGATCATTTTCCTTTACAATCTCATCACGGTAAATATTTGTGACAGGCACTTCGGCTGTTGGTATCAGATAAAATCCATCTTCAGTTGCATGATACATCTGTCCTTCTTTATCAGGTAATTGACCAGTACCATACGCTGTTGCTTCGTTAACCATTAGAGGTGGTAAATATTCTGTGTAACCTGCGGCAGTATTGTACTCCAAAAAATATTGGATCAAAGCTCTTTGCAATTTTGCACCTTTGTTCTTATACACAGGAAAGCCGCTGCCGGTAAGCTTATTGCCTAATTCAAAATTGATAAGATCATATTTTTTTGCAAGGTCCCAATGCGGGACTGCACCGGAAAATAATACTGGTTTTGTTCCCGCTTCTCTTACCATAATATTTTCTTCAGGCGTTTTTCCTGCAGGCACAGAGATGTGAGGTAGGTTTGGTAATTTTATAAGTTCGTTATGCAGTTTTTTTTCAAGTTCATTTAATTTTTCACTAATGGGTTGCAAAGAAATTTTAAATAGCGCTACCTCTTCCTTTTTTTCATTTGCAGATTGTGTATAGCCTTTAGCCATTAATTGACCAATCTCTTTTGAAGCCGCGTTTATTTTTCCCTGCGTTTCATCAAATTCCAACTGCAACTTTTTTCTTTCATTATCCCATGAAATAATAGTATCAACAATATCCAATTCTTTAAAATTTCTTACTGCTAATCTTTCTTTTACCAGCTCCGGATTATTGCGGATAAATGCAACCTGTAACATCTTTAAAATTTGCTGCGAAAATAGTTCTATTTGTTTTTATCAGACATCGGATTATATATCATATATCTATCAGGATTAGGTATTGCAGTAAACCCGAGTTGTTCATATATTTTATGAGCATCTTTTGTAGCCAGCATAATTCTGCGTAAACCCTGCAATTCCGGATGAGCAAGAACCGTTTCTATCAACCATTTTCCTAACCCGTTGCCCCGATAATTTTCATCAATAAAAACATCGGCGAGGTACGCAAAGGTTGCTTTGTCAGTAACCATTCTTGCATAACCTACCTGCTTATCATTATTATAAATACCGAAACACAAAGAATTCTCCATCGCTCTCTCTACAGTTTCCATTGGCACACCGGGAGACCAATAAGAATTAGTCAAAAATTCATGCACATAATCAATATCAATTTTATTTTTATCAGTTGATATAGTGAATTCATTTTTTGTAATTGTATAATCCATGTATCAATTTTAAAACAAAGATGCTAAATACAATTAATTTTGAAGTATGCAAAGTGCAAAAGATGATCTACAATTAAGATGGTGGAAGCTGGAAGAAAAGCTGATGGAAAAGTTTGGGAAGAAACCGGACATGGAAGCAATTTTATTTTTAATTGGCATACAGGAGTTTGGTAATATCAGGAATAAATTCAGCAAAGAACAGAAACAAGACCTGATGCATATTGCCATATGTTCTTTATTATCGCAAAGCGGTTATTATAAATTGGAAGGACACGACGATGATGGGTGGCCGCACTTTTTGCAACTAAAAGAATTACCAACGTACAATATGATAGAGCAGGAAAATTTTTTAAAAGATCATGTGTTATTATATTTTGAAACGAATGAACTGATCTAAAATTAAAAATGAAAAAAGTCTGCTACTACTTCTTCCTGGTATTTTTAATGGCATGTTCTGCAACACGAAATAGTACCAATTCAAAATTCTCTGATACAAGAATAAAATTTACTACAGATTCAGGTGTAATAGTTGTAAGGTTATATAATCAAACACCGCTGCACCGTGACAATTTTATTAAACTCGTTAAGCAGCATTATTTTGACAGTTTACTTTTTCACAGGGTGATAAAAAATTTTATGATACAGGGCGGTGACCCTGAAAGCAAAAATGCAGTGCCTCGTGTACAACTTGGCAATGGCGGACCGGGATATACAATTCCTGCTGAATTTGATACAAGCCTCTTTCATAAAAAAGGTGTGCTTGCTGCCGCAAGAGAAGGTGATAATGTTAACCCTGAAAAAGCGAGCAGTGGAAGCCAATTCTATATCGTTCAAGGCAAAATATTTACTGATGCAGGTTTGGATTCTGTAGAAACCTTTCGACTGAAAGGAAGAAAGCTTCCAATATCACATAGAGATGTATATAAAACAATTGGCGGCGCACCGCACCTTGATATGAACTATACTGTTTTCGGCGAAGTAGAAAACGGGCTTGAAGTAGTGGATAAAATTGCAGGCGCAGCAAGAGATACAAATAACAGGCCTCTCACAGATATTAGAATGAAGATGAGAATCCTCAAAAAATAAAAAAGTTCGATATAAGAAATTTGTAATTTGCGCTCAACTATTAAACTATTAAACCCAAAGAAAAAAAATATGACATTCCCGGAAAACTTACGCTACACAAAAGATCATGAATGGATAAAATTAGAAGGCAATATTGCCACCATTGGTGTTACTGATTTTGCACAAAGTGAGCTTGGCGATATTGTGTATGTAGAAATAGAAACAAAAGGTAAATCACTTACTGCTGAAACCGTGTTTGGTACTGTGGAAGCTGTTAAAACAGTCAGTGATCTTTTTCTGCCGGTTGCCGGTACGATTGATGAAATTAATCCTGCGCTGGAAGCACAACCAGAGCTGGTAAATACTGATCCATATGGAGAAGGATGGATGATAAAAATGACAGTTGACAATCCCGATGATGTAGAAAAATTAATGGATGCGGAAGCCTATGAAAAATTAGTAGGATAAATTAATTTCCATAGAATAGTATTGCATGAAAATATCTTTTAAAAAATTTATGCCAGGCATTGCCTGGTTTTTTGTTGTGTTGTTTCTCACATGTCTTCCCGGGAAAGATATTCCCCAAATAAACTGGTTAGAAAATATAAATTTTGACAAAGTAGTTCATATTGGTGTATTTGGTTTGCTCACCGTTTTATTTTGCTGGCCTTTTTACAATTCATCTTTTAATAAAACAGAACGGCTGCAATATTTTATAAAGATCGCTATTGCC
>JAYVEA010000309.1:0-2750 GCA_043749085.1 Chitinophagales bacterium | reverse complement strand
CTTTTTTAATTAGTTTATTACAGCCGGCACTATCCGCATATTTTACAAAATTTACATGATTTGTGGAATGAAAAGCGATTTCGTGACCACGTTTTTGTATGTCATGTAATTTATTTTTTTGTTCAACTGTAAGTTTATTGTAATTCGAAATATAAAATGTTGCCTTTGCTCCCAGCGAATCAAGAACATTAATATACCTGTACCAATTGTCAATACTGTAATCGTCAAAAGTGAGTGCTATTCCTCCCCGGGTATTTCCACCTGGTGTAACATCATTTTTATTACATGAAAAACTTACAAATAATATTATTATTATCAGGGTCAGGTAACCGATCCTCTTAGAAATAGAATTCATTCCTTAATGCGGGTTTATTTTACAAAATACAGGGGGATACCGAGTTGAATTTGGCTCTTTTCTAAAGGATAATGCAATATACGCAAAATCACTTAATTCATGTGAAAATTTGGATTATTATGTATGGCTTCGTCTTCTTTTAACTTAAGCTCCCACTTCCATGCAGTAGACATCATTTCTTCAAGGGAATACTTTATCTCCCATCCTAATTCTTTTCTTGCAAGTTTATTATCAGCATATACAGCAATAACATCACCTTGCCGCCTTGGCCCGATTACATAATTTAATTTTACACCGCTCACTTTTTCAAATGCATTTATTGCTTCTAAAACAGTTACGCCATTACCTGTGCCTAAATTAAAAACTTCGCACCTGTTTTTATTTTTATGATCTGCAAGATATTGCAATGCCAGCGTGTGGGCATGAGCAATATCAGATACATGTATATAATCACGCACACACGAGCCATCACGTGTTGGATAATCATTACCATATACTTTCATTTGAGGCAGTTTACCAATTGCAGTTTGAGTTATAGCAGGCACAAGATTTTCAGGCCTGCCTAATGGCATTTCGCCTATAAGTGCTGATGGATGAGCGCCCACAGGATTAAAATATCTTAATAAAATACTTTGTGCAAATATTGTTTTAGTGGTTTCGCTAACTATTTGTTCCCCCATTTGCTTTGTATATCCATAAGGAGATTCTGCAGGTTTTGGCGGCGTACTTTCTGTTACAGGAATTTCATCAGGATTGCCATACACTGTACACGAAGAAGAAAAAATAAAATTGGGAACCTGGAATTCCTTTACACATTTTAAGATGTTTATAAGAGACATTAAATTATTTTCAAAATAAAGTAAAGGCTTGTGTACAGATTCTCCAACTACTTTGTAAGCAGCAAAATGAATGATGCCATCTATCTCGGGATTCTCCTGGAAAACTGCATGTGTTTCATCAAAACTGCAGAGATCAACTTTATAATTCTTTACTTTTTTTCCTGTAATTTTTTCTATGCCTTCCAATAATGCCGGCGTTGATCTTGAATTATTATCAATACAAATGGGCTCATATCCATTTTCAATAAGATCCACTATTGTATGCGAGCCAATATAGCCGCAGCCTCCTGTAACTAAAATCTTCTTCATTGTGCAAAGAAAGAAAAAAATAGTTACATGATAATGAGGAATAATAAATAGAAAATTATCAGCTATGAAAAACTATGAAATAGATCAATGCTGCAAGTCCTGCGCTTACAGGGATCGTTAAAACCCACGCCCAAAGCAGGTTAACTGTTATACCCCACCTCACTGCAGAAAGTCTTTTAGTGGCGCCAACACCAATAATAGCACCTGCAATTGTATGAGTTGTACTAACAGGTATTTTTAAAGCTTCCGTTAAAAAAAGAGTAAGAGCGCCCCCGGTTTCAGCAGCAACGCCTTCAAAAGGTGTTACTTTGGTAATTTTTGTACCCATGGTTTTTATTATCTTCCATCCGCCTGTAAGGGTGCCCAATGCAATTGCAGAATAACATGCCAGCGGAACCCAGTAAACCATATGGTCTAAACTATAATGTATTGGATCGTATGAAATTAGTGCAGCCATAATAATTCCCATAACTTTTTGTGCATCATTACCGCCGTGCCCGATACTAAACACTGCAGATGATAAAAGCTGCAGCCTTTTAAAATAGTGATTGGCTCTTGCTGTGTTAAGTGTATTAAGATAAAAAGTAAAAATGGCCATGGCTATAAGTATCAAACTCATTAATATCCATTTGAAATTTTTTGTATAAAAAATAACCTGCCAGATGTAAGTAGTGTAATGTGTTTTTTTATCAAGCACTACTTTATCAAGTTCAAGAGTTTTATATAAAAAAAGTATAACCAGCAGGATTACAATGGTAGAAATAATTTTAGGTACAGGGCCTTTTCTAAATGAATTTAAAAACCATAATGATATAATGTATGCCATAACCATCCCTATAAGCGGCGCAAGAAAAATAAAGCCAATGGTTTTAAATACAGGATCATTCCAGTTTACAGAATGTATACCTGCATGGGCAATTGCTGCGCCTGCAAATCCGCCGATCAAAGTGTGTGAAGATGAAGATGGAATACCAAGCCACCACGTTAATAAATTCCAGAGTATAGATGCAATAAGGCCTGCGCAAACAACCTGCAGGGTTATAAATTCTGCCTTTACTGTTTTAGCCACGCTATTGGCAACACCATGATCTTTAAAAATAAAGTAAGCAACAAAATTAAAAAGTGCTGCCCAAAGAACTGCCTGGAAGGGCGTTAATACTTTTGTAGAAACAATAGTTGCAATAGAATTTGCGGCATCATGAAACCCATTGATATAATCAAAAATTAAAGCGAGAGATATAACTATA
>JAYVEA010000308.1:0-2768 GCA_043749085.1 Chitinophagales bacterium | reverse complement strand
AAATGCAGCAATATTTATCCATTTAACCTCGGCCTTAATCTATGCCGTGATTTATTAAAAACCATTATCCCATTCATCTTACCCTTACGTAATTCTTTTTGTTCGCCTTCGGGCATATTATAAATAGATTGACATTCTTCGCTGCAGCAGCCATCATATTTTTTTGCGCAATCAGTGCATTGAATAAAAAGTAAATGGCAGCCATCGTTCCTACAATTGGTATGTGTGTCGCAGGGCTTTCCGCATTGGTGGCACTGGCTTACAATTTCATTACCTATCTTCTCTCCCAGCCTGTCGTCAAAAACAAAATTTTTTCCTTTGAATTTATTGGGAAGATCTTCTTCCTTAACGGTATTAGCATAATTAATAATACCACCTTCTAAATGAAATACATTTTTAAATCCATTGTGCAGCATATAAGCACTGGCTTTTTCACAGCGAATACCGCCGGTGCAATACATGATTATATTCTTATCCTTTTTATCTTTCAGCATATCAACTGCCATAGGCAATTGCTCACGAAAAGTATCAGAAGGCACTTCAATGGCATTTTCAAAATGACCCACTTCATATTCATAATGATTACGCATATCAACTACTATCGTATCAGGATCAATGGTGAGTGCATTGAATTGTTTTGCATCAACATACTTTCCTTTTTTACTCATATCAAAACCAGCCTCAGTAATGCCATCAGCCACTATCTTGTCTCTTACTTTGATTTTTAAAACCCAAAAACTTTTGCCCTTATCATCAATGGCAATATTCAATCTTACATTATTTAAAAAAGAAATTGAGTTAAGGTAGTTTTTAAATGAATCTAAATTACTTTGCGGTACACTCAATTGTGCATTGATTCCTTCATGTGCAACATATATTCTTCCGAAAACTTTTAGTGTATCCAGGTTTTTATACAACTCATCACGAAAAACCTTTGGTTCATCAATTTTTGCATATTGATAAAAGCTTAAAGTAGTTCTTGGTTCTGTCTCCTCGTAAAGACGTTGCTTAAGTTCTTTTTGAGAAATTCTATTGTGAAGTACACACATGATTATGCAAATTTAAAAAATAAAAAAGGTTACCCGTTAGGATAACCTTTAAAATTAGAATACGACTTTAGAAATACTATTTCTTTTTACCGCCCTTATCGCTCATTGTTTCTCTTTTCATTTCTACTTTATGGGTAGTGTTTGCCTCTTTTACCAAAACCTTTTGTTGTTGGTTGGAAAGAGCATCATTGTCTTTAGCAGTTCTTATCGCCGTTTTGTGTCTTACATTAATTGCTTGCCTATCTGCATTTTCACGATAGGTAACATGATAATGCTTTTTAGCTTTTTTATGGCTATGGCCATAAGCCGAATTACCCTGGGCAGCAGCGCCAAAATAAGTAAAGGCTGCAAATAATGCCAGGAATAGTAACTTTTTCATAATTATATTTTTTGTTTATATACATAGGGCAGCAATCATGCCTAAATTATTTTTGATATAAACTGCTACTAACAAAAAGGCTACCCAATTGGATAGCCTTTTAAAAATTATTATAAACAATTTTATTTCACTTCTTCAAACTCAGCATCGGTAACATTTTCTGCTCCCTGGCCTTGTTGTTCACCATTTCCACCTTGCTGGTGCTGACCATCACCATTGGGAGCACCACCTTCTGCACCTGCACCCTGAGTTGCTTTATACATTTCTTCACTGGCCGCAGTCCATGCTGTATTCATTTCTGTAACTGCGGTGTCTATTGCAGCTATGTCCTGTGTTTTATGAGCCTCTTTTAATTTAGTAAGAGCGCTTTCAATCGGACCTTTTTTATCTTCCGGAATTTTATCTCCATATTCCTTCAATTGCTTTTCAGTTTGGAATATTAAACTATCGGCCTGGTTTATCTTTTCTATTTTTTCTTTTGCTTCTTTATCAGTTGCTTCATTTGCTTTAGCTTCATTCTTCATCTTTTCAATTTCTTCTTTGCTTAAACCGCTACCAGCCTCGATCCTGATGTTGTGAGATTTACCTGTGCCTTTATCTTTTGCAGTTACATGTAAAATACCATTGGCATCAATGTCAAAAGTTACTTCCACCTGTGGTACGCCTCTTGGTGCCGGTGGTATTCCATCTAAATTAAATGTACCAAGGCTTTTATTTTGAGAAGCCAGCGGTCTTTCACCCTGCAACACATGTATCTGAACCCCGGGCTGGTTATCACTTGCTGTAGAAAATACTTCAGTCTTTTTAGTAGGAATGGTTGTATTGCTTTCTATCAGTCTTGTCATTACACTTCCCATGGTTTCAATACCCAGAGAAAGAGGAGTAACATCAAGTAATAAAACATCTTTTACTTCACCGGTTAATACACCACCCTGTATCGCAGCGCCAATGGCAACAACTTCATCAGGGTTAACACCTTTGTGTGGTTTTTTGCCGAAGAAATTCTCAACAAGTTCCTGCACTTTAGGGATACGTGTACTGCCACCTACCAATATCACTTCATCAATTTTTGATTTATCAATTCCGGCATCTTTTAATGCAAGCTCACAAGGCTTTAAACACCTTGCAAACAATTCATCAGAAAGTTGTTCAAATTTTGCACGGGTTAATTTCTTTACTAAGTGTTTAGGTACTCCATCAACTGCTGTTACATAAGGAAGATTGATTTCAGTTTCGCTTGATGATGATAGTTCTACTTTGGCTTTTTCTGATGCTTCTTTTAAACGCTGCCAACTCATAGGATCTTTACGAAGATCAATTGCTTCATCTTTCTTAAATTC
>JAYVEA010000307.1:0-2772 GCA_043749085.1 Chitinophagales bacterium | reverse complement strand
TGTGCAAAAAGTAGCGGAGAAAAATAAAATTCCTGTCCAATTATCTACTGTAAGCAGGAGTACAGGAACTGATACTGATTCATTTGCTTATGCCAATGATGGCTGTCCTTCTGTGCTTATTTCTATTCCATTACGTTATATGCATACAACAGTTGAAATGCTTAACAGGAATGATATTGAAGATACTATCAAACTCATGTATGAAACTTTATTGACTTTGTCTCCAAAAACCAATCTGAGTTATTTTTAAGCAGGCTATGCCTCCATCAAAAAAAATAATTTATACAATTGGTCATTCTACAAGAACACAGGAAGAGTTCATAGCCATACTAAAATCTTTTAAAATAGAATTAGTGGCAGATATCCGGAGTTACCCGGGATCAAAAAGATATCCTCATTTTAATAAAGAAAACTTACAACAAATTTTTCCTGAAGAGGAAATGAAGTATGAGCATTTTCATCAGCTTGGCGGGAGAAGAAAAGCATTAAAAAATTCAAAGAATATCGCATGGAAAAATGATGCATTTCGCGGATATGCGGACTATATGGAAACAAAAGAATTTAAGATTGGTATTATTAAGTTAGAAGAGCTTGCTTCACAATATAAAACTGCTTACATGTGCTCCGAAGCAGTGTGGTGGCGCTGTCACCGATCACTGGTTTCTGATTATTTAAAATGGAAAGGATGGCAGGTAATGCATATTATGGGTGAAAATAAAAGTGAAGAGCATCCTTATACTTTCCCGGCAAAAATTATTGATGGGCAATTAACTTACAGTAATGATCAGCAGACTTTATTTTGATTACAGCATTATAGGTAAGCTGAAATAAAAAGTACTTCCTTCATCTTCATTGTTTCCTGCCCATATTTTACCGCTATGCTGTTTAATTATTTCAGCAGAGATAAATAACCCAATCCCTAACCCGCTGAAATTTTTTGATACCTCATCTACCCTGTAAAAGCGGTCGAATATTTTGCTGATCTTTTCTTTAGGAATTCCAATACCAAAATCTTTGATTGAAACTATAACGGCATCGTCTTTTTTAACTGAGTTAACGATGATACTGTTTTTGCCGGGAGAATATTTAGCTGCGTTTGAAATAATATTGGTAATTACCTGTTCCAGCCTTAAAGTATCGAGTTTCACTTTAGCAGATTCATTTTTTTCTAAAATTATTTTATGATCCTGTGTAATTTGTTGCATTGAGTTAAGAATTTCAGGAAGAAAAGAACTTATTTCAACTTCAATTTGAGACAGCATTAATTTGCCTGCATGTATCCTTGAAACATCCAGTAATTCATTTAAAAGAAAATTCAGTTTGCCGGCATATTGATCAATCTTTGCAAGAAACGGTTGTATGGTCGTATGCTCCTCATCTTTTAATATATTATGCGCAAGCTGAGCATAAGCTTTAATAGTAGTTAACGGAGTTTTTAATTCATGGCTGGCTATGGAAATAAATTCATCTTTCTTTTCCTCAAGGAGTTTTGCCTGTAAAAGCTGTGCTTCTTTATGTATAAGTGCTTCTTCAGTTTTTTTTCTTTCAGAAATATCAGAAAGGAAGGCAATAAATACCCACTCACCCTCCATTTTCACGCTCGAAATGCTGAGATTAATATAAAATTCATGACCCTTTCTATGTAATGCAGTTATTTCAATTGTCTTATTCAGCACAGGGCCTTCACCTGTTTTTAAAAAGTGAGCCATCCCTTTTTTATGTGCCTCACGATATTGAGGCGGTATGATCGTTTCTGACAATGGCTTGCCGATCACTTCAACGGCATCGTATCCAAAAATAATTTCTGCCTTAGGATTCCACTCCAAAATTTGCTGATGTTCATTAATAACAACCACTGCATCAGGGCCACTTTGAAAAAAAGTTTTCAACCTTTTTTCACTATTCTCTATCTTCCTTTCAGCAACTTTCCTCGCGGTTATATTTTTAAAAACACATCTTGTATATCCAGGTTGATCTTTGTTATATGCATAGCCTATTTGCCCTTCACCTACTACCTCTTCCCCATGTTTAGTGATTAAAGTAGTGGTAATTTCGACAGCAGTATTATTTTCAATGGCTATTGTACGTTTTTCTTTATACTCTTTTATACAGGGGGCATGAACAAAATCATAAATGCTTCTGCCAATAACTTCAGATAATTCATAATCCAATGTTTTAAGCCATGCAGGATTTACTAATTCGATTTTGCCTTCAATAGTTAAAAAGTGGATCAGGTCACTTGTGTTTTCAAACAGGTCTTTGAAATGGTTGTCGAAGTTAAGCTTAGGCATTAGGGTATTTGTGGGTTCGTATAAAATTATATAATGTTTTTTTTAAACCACACACTTTTTTAATTGATATGGAATTAAAAATAATTAAATACTTAAAATAAAAATTCCCCTTGAAGAATCAGGGGGAATGCCTTTTAACCCTTAAAACAACCAACATGAAATAAATCCTGCTGATTTTGCCAATCTATTTACGAATTAATTAATTCCACGGATTTTAATTATTTTGATCAGGCCAAAGCCATATCCAGCACCTGCTGCATATTTTTTACATAGCTTATTTTTAAGCCCTTGATAAATGACTGGTCAATTTCCTGAACGTCTTTTTCATTTAACGAGCACATGATTATTTCTTTCAACCCTGCACGCTTTGCTGCTAAAACCTTTTCTTTTATTCCTCCAACCGGTAATACTTGTCCTCTCAGTGTTATCTCACCTGTCATAGCTAAATAAGGCTTTACCCGTTTGCCGGTAAAAGAAGATG
>JAYVEA010000306.1:0-2778 GCA_043749085.1 Chitinophagales bacterium | reverse complement strand
CTGTTTTCTGTAAATGATCTAATGCTGTAAGTGTGAAGGCGTGCAGTATGCTCATGCGCTGGATGGTTCTTAATTTATTTTTTAGAGGAACATTGCAGGCAAATACTTTTTCATGAAGACGCATGCATTCATCAAGAAAAAATTGCCTTGCATTTTTTATAGATGGAGCTGTATTAAAATAAGTTTTTATTCCTTCCTGTGTATCAAAATAAATATCAAAACTGTCGTTGGTAAGTTGCCCAACAATGGCGGATTGATAAATGAATTGTAATTCATCGTTGCTCCATTTTTCATCGAGCAGTGAGGAAAACATTAAAGAAGTATGTCCATTTTTTTCCCTGCAGATATCAACAATTTCTTTTAAAATAATATTTGGGTCAGATTGTTTTGCTGATGCTACCTGCCGTTGCAAAGCCATTTTAAGTTGGCTTAAATACTCAGGAGATAAAGCGTAAAATGTTTGTAGCTCTTTATTTAATGCAACTAGCAGTTTTGCTTTTTTATCTGGTGTTTGTTCATTTAAATTATTGGAGAGTAAATTAAAAACCTGCTCTCTTGAAAAATTATTTTCATCTATCAGGTCATCACACAAAGTTGCCATGGCACCAACAAGCGTAAGTCTTTTTCGTTCATCTTTTGTAATCTTTCTTCCTTTTAGTGTTAGATACATTTGTGCGCAGGCAAGTACTGTATACATAGGATAATAAAATAAAATTTTCTTTTTTACAGAAGTAGATAATGTATAGCCCAATCTTTTGCAATGTTTCTCTACCAATGGTTTAAGGAAAGACTTTATGAAAGCAAGCTGCCGGTAACCCGACCATGTTAGCCGCAAGCCATAAACACTTAATTGCAAATAATTCATTGCTTTCAAATATAGAAAGTTTTAGCGCTTTTACCTTCATATAAAAGCGATTGGTTAATTTTGCTCCTATTAAATAATTTTTATGAATTACGGAGATTTTTATTACCCGATGCCTGTTAATGAACCTGTACTTAGTTACGCCCCGGGCACTGCGGAAAGAAAACTTTTGCAAGAAACATTGAAGGAATTAAAGAGCAGGAAAATTGATGTGCCCATGTATGTTGCTGGTGAAGAAGTACGAACAGGAACTATTATTGAAATGCATCCGCCGCATGAAAGAGAACATGTGCTGGGGACTTTTCACCAGGGCAATGCAGGTCATGTAAAAAAAGCAATTAATGCTGCGATGAAAGTGAGAGAGAAATGGGCAAATGCAACATGGGAAAACCGTGCAAACATTTTTTTAAAAGCTGCGGAATTATTATCAACAAAATATCGTTCATATATTGTGGGCACTACCATGCTTGGTCAAAGCAAAAATGTTTTCCAGGCAGAAGTTGACAGTGCCTGTGAACTTATAGATTTTCTTCGTTTTAATGTTCACTTTTTAAGTGAAATATACCGTCAGCAACCCATCAGCAGCCCCGGTATGAACAACAGGATGGAGTATCGTCCGCTGGAAGGATTTGTGTTGGCAGTAACCCCTTTTAATTTTACTGCTATTGGTGGTAATCTTCCCACAAGTGCAGCCATGTGCGGCAATGTTGTTGTTTGGAAATGCGCCAACACACAGGTTTACAGTGCACAAATGTTTATGCGTATTTTAAAAGAAGCTGGCTTACCCGATGGAGTTATTAATTTAATTTTTGTTAATGGACCAACCATTGGCGAAGTATGTTTTAATAATCCTGATTTTGCCGGTGTGCATTTTACGGGCAGTACAGGAGTGTTCAACGGTATGTGGAAAACGATAGGAGAGAACACAAAAATTTATAAATCATATCCACGCATTGTTGGTGAAACAGGCGGAAAAGATTTTTTACTTGCCCATAAATCTGCTGATGTTGATACAGTAGTTGCTGCACTTTGCCGGGGTGCTTTTGAATACCAGGGACAAAAATGTTCTGCGGCATCAAGAGCTTATCTTCCTTCCAATCTTGCGCAGCAAATAAAAAAGAAACTGGTAGCAGAAATAAAAACAATGAAGATGGGAAGTGTTGAAGATTTTTCCTGCTTTGTAAATGCTGTGATTGATGAAAAGAGCTTTGACAAATTACAGGGATATTTAAAGCAGGTAAGAAAAGATAAAGATGCAAGAATCTTAACTGGCGGTAAGTGCGATAAAACAAATGGATACTTTATTGAGCCAACAGTAGTTGAAACTACCAATCCCAATTATGTAACCATGTGTGAAGAATTGTTTGGACCAATACTTACCATTTATGTGTATGATGAAAATAAATTTGAGGACACATTAAAACTTGTTGATTCAACTTCGCCGTATGCATTAACAGGTGCAGTGATTGCGCAGGACAGGTTTGCGATTGAGCTGGCAACAAAAAAACTCCGCAATGCTGCAGGAAATTTTTACATCAATGATAAGCCAACGGGTGCAGTGGTTGGCCAGCAGCCATTTGGAGGCGCAAGAGCAAGTGGTACCAATGATAAGGCGGGGAGCATTTTAAATCTTTACCGCTGGCTTAGTGCAAGAACTATTAAAGAAACTTTTGTTCCTGTTACCGATTATCGTTATCCCTTTATGCAGCAGGAAGGGACGATATAATTAAAAATGTAAAATGCAAAACATGCTTCTTCTAAATTTTAAATTTTTCATTTTTAATTAATACATGCAAACCATTCTCGATAAAAATCAGTTACATCTTACCATACAAAGGTTAGCACATCAATTGGTGGAGAATCATCCTGACATAGAGAATGTAGCTTTAATAGGAATTCAAACAGGTGGAATTTAT
>JAYVEA010000305.1:0-24776 GCA_043749085.1 Chitinophagales bacterium | reverse complement strand
TGCTCCTATGGAGCTGACATCATTTCTATAATCCCATGTTCTTAAAATATTAAAATATTTTTTTTCATCATTGCTCAATTCATTCTCTTTTATATTTTTTATAAACACAGGCGTTGCCATTTCTCCAAATACATTGTAATTATCAGTCTGCAATCTTTTCATATCATCTATGGTAATATTGTTCATTGTATTTAGCCTTCGGTTAACAATAATACCACGATAAGGTGTATAACCGCTGCCCAGATAATATGGATAGGTAGAATCAGCAGGACGTTGATTGGAACTGCTTACAAAATTTCTTTCAGGATTATATTGAAATGGAGTTTCATCCATAGGTATCATTGCCTGCCACATATAACTGCTGTCTGTACCAGGCATAATAAAATCTCCCTGGCCCTTCCATTTTGCGGGAAATTCTCCCTGTGTTCTTATAGCAATATCTCCATTCTTACAGGCAAAAGCACCATTTTGTCCTGGCGTGTGTAAATTGACTATTGCTGATTGATAATCTGTATAATTTTTTGCACGATCAAGCAGGTAAAATGCTTTAAGTTCATCACTGGGGTCATGCGCCTTCCACCTGACTGCATAATTTTTATTGCCAGGCGTTTTATTACCTGTAAAATTTTTATCAAACATCACCGGTCCAAAAAAAGTATAGGCAACTGTATCAATAAAATCAGGCTTGCCATTTATTTTTATTGTTTCAAACCGGAAATCAGTTTTTCTCCATTCGTTACTGAACCAATATTCTTTCCTGCTCTCATCCCTGAATTTTATTTCATAATAATCCCTAACATCTCTACCCCCATTGGTAAAACCAAAAGCACAACTATCATTAAAACCTATAACAACACCGGGTGCACCCGGGAAACTCACACCATATGCATTAAAATTGGGTGTAGAAATTTGTACTTCGTACCAAAGAGAGGGAAGGTTTAATCCAAGGTGTGGATCATTGGCTAATATTGGATATCCACTTTGTGTTTTTTTACCGCTTATTGCCCAATTATTGCTGCCATTATCTTTATCGGGTTTTTGTTCATTAATGCTGATCGGTGATGTATTGCTAAAATATAATGAATCTGCAGTAGAGGGAATAGCAACCTGAACTTTGGGTTTTGAATATGTGGTTCCCTTAGAAATAACCGGATCCGAGGAGTCTGGAATAGAAGGATAAAGTTTAGCAAAGTCTTCTTTTGAAAAAAAACTTTTTGCATTGGTCATTTCAAAATCATTGTCATGCCCGGCAAGATCATAAGATATGTACTTTAAAAATAAAGCAGTTTTAAAATTGCTCCACCGCTCCGGCCTATACCCAATCAACTTATATTCAATAGGTAACTGGCTTTCAGTTAAACTTTCAATATAAGCATTCACTCCTGCTGAATAAGCATCACATGCAGCCTTTATTGCAGTATCTTTTTCAACTTCCTTTAAAGAATTTTCAGCGGAGTACACCATTCCTAACCTTCTAAATTCCCTGTCATGTTCTAAAGCTACATTACCCACCACTTCACTTGCCCGGCCAGCCGCAGCCAGTGTTTGCAATTCCATTTGCCATAATCGAAACTTAGCATGTAAAAAACCCTGGATAAAATATGCGTCGTTTTCCTGCTCAGCAAAAATGTGAGGCACAAGGCGGTCATCTAAATAAACATTTACTTTTCCCGTAAGCTGCGGAAATGAAAGGTTTGTTGTAAAATCTTCATTAACCGGTTCAGCATTTTGCCATATGCCATGTTGTGGACTTAATAATTTACCTAATGGGGCCGGTAATACCAATGAGGTATTTAGAATAATAATTAATATTGCCGTAATAAGACTTAAAATAATGAAAGGAATAATTCTCATACTTGATTTGGAAATGTAAAGTACAGAAAAAGTTGTGAGTTGCGAATTGCGGGTTGTGAGTATTTTTGTTAGATGGATTTATCACAAGACACAAAAAATATTTTAGGATTACAATTGCCCACCGATCCAAGATGGGTTGATCTTGCAAGTATTGCTTTAGAAGACATTTTAACCGATCATGCTTACTGCGAGCAAAAGGCAGCAAACAGTTGCATTTCTCTTATCACAAAATATAATGATAAAGATGAGTTGGTTAATGAGCTCTCTCCTATTGTTACAGAAGAATGGGGACACTTTAGACAAGTGCTTGCTGAATTAAGAAAAAGAAATTTACGATTAGGCAAGCAACGTAAAGATGAATACGTAAATAAATTATTGGACTTTCAAAAGAAAGGTGGAAATCCTGAAGAAAGATTTTTAGACCTCCTGTTAACTATGGCATTAATTGAAGCCCGCAGTTGTGAACGCTTTAAAAGATTAAGCGAAGGTTTGAATGATGGATACATGAGAAATTTTTACAGGAAGTTTATGGAAAGCGAAGCAGGTCATTATACATTATTTATCACCCTGGCTGAAACATATATCGCAAAAGAAAAAGTGAGAGAACGATGGAAAGAGTGGCTTTCCTATGAAGCAAACGTAATAAAAAATTTAGAAATCAGAGGCGACAGAGTGCATTGATATAATCTCTTTAAAAAATTAAAACAAAAGTTCCACCAATAATAAGAAGAGCACCTATTGTGGTTTTCATGGTTAAAGGTTCGCCTAAAAAAATAACAGCCAGAATGATAGCTATCGCCACACTCATTTTATCAACCGGCGCCACCTGTGAAACTTTGCCTAATTGCAAAGCTTTAAAATAAAATATCCACGATAGCCCCGTTGCAATACCCGAAAGAAACAGGAAAAGAATATTTTGTTTAGTTAAAGAATTAATAGTTGATGCACTTCCCCTGAAGAAAGCAATGCCCCATGCAAGAATTAAAATAACAACTGTACGAATAGCAGTTGCCAGGTCGGTATCAACTCCTTTGATACCATCTTTTGCAAAGATGGCTGTAAGTGCTGCAAACAATGCAGAAAGTAAAGCGTATATCCACCACATAAAATATTTTTAGTTAGATTTTTATTTATTCTGATTTCAAAAAAAGGTGCCACTAATTCATAGAAAGAATTTTAGCGGCATTCATGCTTTATTCTTCTGCTCATAATACATCTTATTTGATAATATTATTCTCTTTGTTGTCTTCACACTCTTCCAATTCTACCTCTTTTATTTTTGCTTCTATTTTTTCTTTTTTCATACCCACACGCACAAAACCGAAAAGGCTCATGTAAATATTGGCAATCCATACCAGTGCAAAAAATGAAATGATATATCCCCGCCAATCATTGTAAAGCAGGTGATACCGCGTAATGATCAGGAAGAACAGGGTTACGTAATGACTGAAACAATATTCGCAGGTAAATAAATAAAAGAATTTGCGCTGCAAAAAAGCTTTGCATTCTTTGGATCTGCGCTCACAGAATTCTCTTGGCTCCCGGAATACTTCCTCATGGGTAACTGTCCAGGCAACGCAAGCAACGGGTAAAGCCATTATAAAAAGATAAATTACCTGGTACTGTAAGGATAAAAGCATCTAACAAATTTAGTTATACCAGCTTTCAAGTGCCGTGCCTAATTTTGCACCGGCTGATCAATACAAAATTTTTATTAAAATTGCATTTCAAATCATAAACTATATTCTCACACATTTGTTATTTTATACTTACACAAAATATTAAACGTTCATAGTTGGAACGGGCATTGCTATAACAATAGATTCATTAATTTTTTATAAGAATGAGCACTAACAAATTCATGTTTGCCACGGGAATTGAGAACAGCTACCCTACTATTACTTTGGCTGATGGAAGTATTAAGCGGATTGATGAAATGGAGAAGACCGGTCATTATAAATATTGGAAAGATGATTTTAGATTAACAAAGGAAATGGGCATTGAGCATCTTCGGTATGGAACTCCATATTATTCTTTACACCAGGGGCCGGGTAAATACGACTGGAGCTTTAGTGATGAGGTGTTTAATGAAATGAAAGAACTTGGAATTATTCCTCTTGTTGATCTTTGTCACTTTGGTGTACCAGACTGGATAGGAAATTTTCAAAACCCTGATTGGCCGCAATATTTTGCTGAATATGCGGGAGCTTTTGCAAAGCGCTACCCTTATTTACAATTCTACACTCCTATCAATGAGATATTTATTGCTGCAATGTTCAGCGGGCAATATGGCTGGTGGAATGAATGTAAAATGGATGAGAAATCGTTTGTAACAGCGTTAAAACATTTATGCAAGGCAAACATTTTAGCATCGCAGGCAATTTTAAAAGTAAACCCGGAAGTATTTTTTATTCAGAGTGAGTCTTCAGAATATTTTCATGCCGAAGATCCCACCTGTCAGCCGCAATGTGATTTTCTAAATCAAAAAAGATTTCTTTCTCTTGATCTTACCTATGGCCATTCTGTTGATGTAAATACTTATAAATATTTAATGGAAAATGGTATGACCGATGCAGAATATATGTGGTTTCATAAAAACCAAATGAAAGAAAAGAGCCGCTGCATAATGGGGAACGACTATTATATAACCAATGAGCATATGGTGCATCCCGATGGCAGCACAAGCCCTGCAGGGGAAATATTTGGATATTATGTTATCACTCACCAGTATTTTCGGCGCTACAGATTGCCTGTAATGCATACTGAAACTAATATTACCGAGCCTTTTTCAGTACACTGGTTACGTAAGCAATGGGCAAATGTATACCGGTTAAAGCAGGATGGCGTACCCATAATTGGTTTTACATGGTACAGCCTCTGCGACCAGGTTGATTGGGACAGTGCATTACGTAACGATGATGGAATTGTAAATTCCCTGGGGCTTTACGATCTTGACAGGAAGATACGTCAGGTTGGTATAGAATATAAAAATCTTATCACCCAATGGCAGGATGTATTGGCGATGGAAAGTTTTGGGGTACATATTTTTTAGATAAAGATCCTATCAGCGATTCTT
This sequence comes from Chitinophagales bacterium, assembly GCA_043749085.1. Taxonomy (GTDB): domain Bacteria; phylum Bacteroidota; class Bacteroidia; order Chitinophagales; family Chitinophagaceae; genus Ginsengibacter. The sequence continues at coordinate 19,846 of JAYVEA010000305.1, read as the reverse complement.
AGTGCATCTTCCAATGCCTCTCTGTTTATGTCAGGTAACAAATATTTTTTTTCAAAATAATCAATCATTAATTTGGTATCAATATTGCCAACCAATTTATCATCGGCCATAGGGCAACCTCCAATTCCTTTTAAAGCGCCATCAAACCTTTTGCAGCCTGCCTGCAATGCCGCATCAATTTTTTCTTTCCAGTTACTATGTGTTGAATGCAGATGAACGCCAAATTCAATATCACGATATTTTTGAACGAGCTTATTTAATATAGATAAAACCTGTGCCGGTTGTGCCAGGCCCACGGTATCGGCCAGGGAAATAATTTTAATTTCCAATGCAATTAATTTATCAACCCATTGCATTACTATCTCTTTATTGTAAACATCACCGTAAGGATTTCCAAATCCCATAGAAATATAAATAACCAATTCTTTTTTATTCTTTTTACATAAGTCCTGTATTTCCTCTACATTATTTAGTGATTCCTCTATTGTACTGTTTGTATTTCTTTTTTGAAATGTAGGAGAAATAGAAAACGGAAATCCGAGATAAGTAATCTCATCAAACACAACGGCTTCTTCTGCACCCCGAACATTGGCAACGATGGCCAGCAGTTTTGATCTGCTATTCACCATTGACAATTGACTAATCACTTCCTTGGTGTCTGCCATTTGAGGAATAGCTTTTGGCGAAACGAAACTCCCAAAATCAATGGTATTAAAGCCCACCTTTAATAAGGCATTAATGTATTCTATCTTTTTATCAGCAGGAATAAAATCCTTCCAGCCCTGCATTGCATCACGTGGGCATTCAATAAGATGAATTTTATCATTCATAAAGCACAAAAGTAATATTAAAATTAGGCTGTAATATTTTGAAGTGCGAAATTTGAATATTAAGCAACCTTATGAAATTCGGAAGGCAACATTTTCTGATCTTTATTTTTTTATCAATGCATTTTTATGGATTTGCCGGGAGTTATACCTTTAATGATTCCCTAATAAATGAAAATTACCCGGAACATCATAACAAAAAAGCAATTAATATCTATCTCATTTCAAAAGACAAATATTTTGATCTTACCAACCGGATCATTGTTTTTCAAACAAAGCTTGCTGCATTGTTTCATGGTAGAAAATTAAAAGTTATACTTGCCACGTCAACTGCTGATGCTGAAAAAAAAATAGCAGCTTTAGTAAGAAAACATAATTATGCTATTAACAACCTATGGTTCGATTCGCATGGGAAATACAGGAAAGGCTATTCATCGTTTATGATAGGAACCGATGAATATTTTTATAAAAATATTTCTGACAGCAATTACATTTCCGGTCTTAAAAAGATTGCCTCTTACTGTGACAGATATACTAATATAGGTCTGGGTTCCTGTTACGGAGCTGCTGATTTTAATTTCCCTGTTTTAAAAAGAGGGGTTTATGAAAACATGCATGGAGATTCTTTATTGAGGGGTATTGGAAATATTTTTAAAGGTTCTTCTGTTTATGCATGCAAAAGCTGGGTTATGGCAAAGCCCTGGATACTGGGAAGCAAAAATGCGCTGGCCGGCTATCCGTTAGACAGGCAATATAAAGACACTATTTTTTTACCTGTATGGAAACGTATGGGCGAGTGGGATACATATTCTACTATTTCTCAAAAGATTGAAACAGTTAACACAATATATTTATCTAATGATGGAGATATATTAATGCAGAGCCACCCTTACCTAATGCAAAAAAAAGCACAACGAAAGCTGGCAAGAAATTTAAAAAAGTTGCGGCCCAACCTATATAGCTTATGATAAAACGTCTTTTTTACGAAGCTCAAGCTTTTCTCTTATAGGAGTAAAGAACTTGCTGCGTTGCTTTTCACTTACTGAGCTTACCAATGTAGACTTACGGATTAATTTTTGAAAGTATTCAAACATATAATTACAAAACACCGGGTCCTGCGTACTAAAAATATTTAAAAAGGAATGATTTAAAAACACTACCGGTTTTTTATTAAGCATAGCCACAACAGTATTATCACCAATAATAAATTCATTCACATATATTTTAATTGATGCTCCCTTACTTCCTTTTGCATTGCTGTTAAATTTATAACCGGCTTCGGCCTGCTCCTCAATATGATCAACCATTTTTTCAAGACATTCGTATAATAGTATGATATCGTTCTTAGAACTAAAAACATTGGTGTCTTTATAATATTCAATTTGCTGAATGTATGTATTTATGTTATCAACATTCCAAATTTCGTGGGAGGGTATATTGTAATAGGTTTCCAATATTTTCTCACCGGTCATTCGAAGCTTTTCATCAAAATCTGCAAAATTAAATTTCGCTTTACTATATTCCGGATATTCAAGTACCGTTTTCATCCAGAAGAAAAATTTAAAAGCTGCCAGTTCAGGAAATTGGTAATAATAAAACACGGGTGCATCCTTTGGCCAGTAATATATTTCTTTTTCCTGAAAAGAATTTATCATTTGCATTTCGCGGAGAAAATTCTCAAGGTATAAGTCAAAAGAAAAATTGGTTTTATCAGCCAGCTTGCCTGTAAATAATACCGAGTCTGAGTTGAGATGCATGAATTGATCTAAGGATATCTTAAAATGAATACATAGTTTTTTTATCTCATCCAAAGCAATTGGCTTTTCGCCGCGTATCCTGCGATAGGCACTGTCGTTACTGATATTTAATACTTCCGCTACCTCATCAACCATTGATAGATGCGGGGGTAATAATCCTTTTATATAGTGGAAAAATACCTGCTGGGGACCTGTGGGTTCCATGTATAATTAGTTTTAGTAAATAATAATAACTAGTAAAATTATTTTAGTAAATGTTGCAAAAAAAATTCAATTGGTCAACTTTATTATTTGGGCCTGCCAACCCATAATATATGCTTACATAAGTTGTGGTAATAATTACTATTTACAAATTGTCGGCAGCAAAAAGCAATTAGGAATCTGATTCCATCCAAAATAAGTTTGGTGTATGTTAATTATCACACCAAAAAAATTTCACAATGCATCTTGATAATACCATTTTGTATCACGCCGTGCCGGCACTGGTAATATTAATTATTGCAGAGGCTGTGTATATGATAAAAGAGCATAGGCATGATAATAAAGATATGTTTGCCAGTATTGGTTTGGCCGTCGGCGCTCTTCCATTATCACTTCTTATCAAAGGCTTGGTTTTTTATGCCTATACTTTAATTTATCAATTAAGGCTTTTTAGTATTCCCGGCAACCAATGGTGGGCATGGGTTATATGTTTTTTTGCAGATGACATTTCTTATTACTGGTATCATCGTTTAAGCCACCAGGTAAGATTTTTATGGGCTTCTCATATGGTTCATCACTCATCAGAGCAGTTTACTTTTTCTGCAGGATTAAGAGTTCCATGGACAAGTAATTTAACAGGCAGTTTTTTATTCTGGGCCTGGATGTCGCTGCTAGGGATTGAGCCGTACATGATAATCTTTATGAAATCAGCAAGTGTTATTTACCAGTTCTGGATGCATACTGAAACCATTAATAAATTACCCAATTGGTTTGAATCAATTTTTAATACTCCCTCCCATCATAGGGTACATCATTCCAGTAACGTAGAATACCTGGATAAGAATCATGCAGGCACACTTATTATCTGGGATAAATTATTTGGCACTTACCAGGAAGAAATTACTAAACCTAAGTATGGACTTACAGAGAACATCAAATCTGCAAACCCTTTTACAATTGAATTTTTTGAATGGAAGAATTTGTTTAATGACCTAAAAAAGACGAAGAGCTTAAAACACCGCATTCAATATTTATTCAATTCACCGGGATGGAGCCATGATGGAAGCACAAAGACTGCTAAACAGTTGCAGGGGGAAGTAAACACAACAATACATATGTCTATTTATAAAAAATATAAAATCCCATTTTTATGAATCCGGGAACAACCATAATCATTCAGGCACTACCAGCAGTCGTAATATTAATTATCTGTGAAGTATATAGCCTGGTAAAAGAGCATCATTTTACAGAAAGTAAAAAAGATATTGGGGCGAGTTTATCAATTGGTCTTTCTGCATTACTTCTTAATACAGCTTGCCAGGGAATAAATATTTTTATTTATACATTCCTTTATAAACACCGGCTCTTTACTATGCCTCCATCTTTTGGAGGCACATGGATAATGTGTTTGGTTGCGGAAGATCTTTCATTTTATTGGTTCCACAGGTTAAGCCACCAGGTACGTTTTCTATGGCTTGCTCATGTAGTGCACCACTCTTCTGAAAGATTTTCTCCATCTGTAGCTGTGAGAAATCCATTGACTGGCGAGGTGCCCGGTACACTTCTTCGGGCATGGATGCCACTAATAGGTTTTGAACCTTCCCTTATACTTACAATGAGAGCAGTAGTTGTGGTTTACCAATTTTTTATGCATACAAAATCAGTTACACGATTACCTAGATGGTATGAAGCTATTTTTAATACACCATATTATCATGCTATCCATCATTCAAGTAACATAGAATATTTAGATAAGAATCATGGCGGCCTTTTCATTATTTGGGACAGACTGTTTGGCACCTTTCATAAATTAACTGCTAAACCAAAATATGGGCTAACTAAGAGCATTGGAACTTATAACCCGATTAAAATAGCCTTTTATGAATGGAAAAATTTATTTAATGATTTAAGGAGGGCAAAATCGGTGAAGGAATACCTTAATTATATTTTTAACTCCCCCGGATGGAGCCATGATGGCAGCTCCAAAACTACAAAGCAATTACAATCTGAATTGAATGATAGCAGGCAAGAAAAATTACAAATGAATATTAAAAAAATTGTTACGGAAAAGAATTATCACTTGTATAGTCAACCAGTAAGTTTGCTAAAGTACACGTCATTACTGCTTATAACAATCATATTAAGTACAGGCAGCATTGCACAACAAAGAAAATTAAGTTATGATGTAACTAGAAACGGAAGTATCATCGGCAACATAAATTTTATTGAACTCAGCAAAGATCAAAAAAAATTTTTGAGCCTTACCTCAGAAGTACAAACAAGGTTTATTTTTTCTTTCTCCGACCATTCAGCAGAAACCGCAGCATTTGAAAACGGAATAATGGTGTATTCATCCTTTTATCAAAAACAAAACGGTTCAGAAAAAGCGAATAAAAAAACCATAGCATCCGGCGTATGTTATAAGTTAATGGACAATGGCAATCTAAGATCAATAACCTGCGATCCCATTCGCTATAACATGCTTCTCTTATTCAACAGCACGCCTGAAAATATCAATAAAGTTTACTCTGATAATTTTCAAATACTATTAGATATAAAAAAGGTGGAAGCCAATAAATACAGGCTTACACTTCCTGATGGCAACTATAATTATTACACATACAAAGATGGGATATGCAGCAAGGTTGATATTGAACGAAAATTTTTTAAAATTCAATTTATCCTTAGAAATGAATAATAATATTAATTCCAAACACTCACTATAAAATTTTTAGAAAATGAAAAAGAATCTAACGCTAATCACTCTTTTCACTGTAATAATGTTTGGATTACAAAATTGCAAATCCAGTGGAAAAGCTGCGTTAATACAAACATTAGAAGAAACATTGTGCAACGGAATTTTGGAACATTTTAACCCGATAAATAAGGATGTTGAAACATGCAGTTTTTTTTCTTTCATCGGAAATACTAATGACAAAGTAGAATTTAAAGAGAATGGGGAAGTTTATTTGCAGCTATTTAAGAACAACCAGGTTTTTGATATAACACAATTACAGCAGCAGCAAAGACTATACGGTTTAAAAAATTTTATGCAAAAAGTGAAATAAACTTTTTAAAAAACTCATTATTCAAATACTAAAACTTAAAACATGAAAAAGATTCTTAAACATTTCGTATTAATATGTATTACTGCAGCAACTATATCCGGTCTCGATTCCTGTTATCCAACAGGTCCGGCTTCTGATCCCTATATTATTCCGGAATCAAGGCAGAAAGAGAATTTATATTATGTCCCTTCTGCTCCCAACACCCCATTGCATTCAAAAAAAGGCGACATGAACTTCAGCCTCATGCGAACCGCTGGCTCAAAGAACTCAGGTGGAGAGGTGCAGACAGCTTTCATGCCGGCAAATCATGTAGGAATAATTGGAAGTTATTCCTATGCCGGCAGCAGTAACAGTAATAGCGGTAACACTGATTATATAAAATATAACAGGTTTGAATTAGGTTCCGGATTTGTGACACACTTAGCCAAAAATCTGCATTTTGAAACATATGCAGGATTTGGAAATGGTAAAATATCGAATACACATGCAACCGGCACTTCCAGGATAAATCTTACTCATTTTTTTGTTCAACCAGCTATCGCCATTAGTGATGAGAAAAAAAATATTCAGTTTGGTTTTGTTTCAAAATTTGCTGGTGTAAATCTAAAGGTAATAGACACATTATTTAATACTAACAGGGAGCCTTTTAGTACAAGCCAGTTAAAAAGTTTGTATGATCAACCCTTTCATATTGTTTGGGAACCTGGTTTTATATTTCGTTTCGGTTGGAAAAATATTCAATTCCATACCGGTTATTCATTTTCTGCTGATTTTACCAATCCAGATCTGTATAAAGCAAATGGCAATTTTTCTATGGGCTTGTGTTTGCGTTTTAATACGCTCGATATAAAAACGAAATGAATTTTGAATTGTTTAATTGGAAGGTTAATGATTCAGCAATAAATACATGCTTTATGTTAAGGAAATATAGACCAAAGGTTATTCTATTACTCTTATTTACCGGTGCGTGTTTATTCTCTGAGGTAAGCAAATGCCAGGCCCAGAGCTCATATCCACCGTTTACAAAATGGTACCAGGATCCTTTGGGTTTAAAGCCTTTGGAATTATCAACTGCATTTGGATTTGTATGGGGATCTGCTGCAATTGCTGCTTCTATTATTTTCACAAAAAAGAATATCGCATTGAAAAAAAACATGTCAAGTTATTATGAAACAGGATTTACTATGGGCTATAAATGGCCTTATACAACTTCATTTCAAAACGATATGGGATTTATGTATGACATAAGAAAATGGATGAGTGCAGGACTGGGATGGATTAGTTTTCGTTTCAAAGACAATATAAACAATACATGGTGTTTTGGGATAAGACCTTTTGCACGATGGTACCCTTACAAAAGCAAAAAAGTTACCCTGTATTTTGAATACGGGGCAGGAATGTGTTATAGCCTGGATCAATTTCCTTTAACAGGAACAGGATGGGATGCTGACACAGCAAGAACAGGAACAAAATTTAATCTGACTTCAAAGTATGGGATTGGGGCTGTATTTAAATGTAATGATCGATTCTCTTTGCAATTCGGCATCAAGCACTTTCATTTATCGAATGGGAATATTGAAGGAATAAAAAGAAACCCATCACACGATAGTAATGGACTTTTTTTGGGAGTCGTTTACAATACCAAATCACAACAAACGGAATAGTAATGTTTCTCTAAAAATAAATCTTGCAGAGACTCGTGTGTGAAATAGAACATCCACAATGAAAAATAATTAACCAGTTGAATTAATGATATGAAAAAAGAAATTGTTTTTACAGTAAGGATAACATCTCTTTTAGATGTGCCGGATCAAACTGATTTTTTTTTAGAAACTCAGACGCAGGATAATATATTCTCCTGTAAAATAAATGATAAGTCATTCAATCCAGATAGTGAAAGAAGTCCATCCTTATTCGGCGGCTACAGCAACAATTTTAGTATAGTACGGATAACAGCAAAATGCACAACCAAATATCCTCACACCTATATAATAATAGAGTTAAACAATTTTAAAGGAGCCGGGGAATATTTAATGTCTGATACCGCAAATGATTGCAGATACGAAGAATTTTACCCGGATAACACCTATAAATCTACTCTCACTAAAAAAGGAAAAGTCATCATTACAAAAGATGACAGGGTAAATTTTATTCTTGCCGGCTCCTTTGAATTTGTTGCTGCTAACACTGCAAATCACCTAAATATTGTTACTGTTTCGGAAGGGAAATTTTATTTAAAATTTTAAAAAAATACAACCAATAACTAAACCCAAACATCATGAAAAAAATTCTTTTTATCTGCATAACCATTCTGCTCGTATGCATACAAACAAAGGCTCAACTTGCCGACACAACTTCTAAAATACATACCCATAAAGTTGATGGGAACATGCTTTTTCAAAAAGCAAAAAATCAAAAAACCGCAGCATGGTTATTACTGGCAGGAGGTGCGGGACTTGCAATTACCGGCTTAGCTATAATAGGTAACGATGCCGGTAATGATGCCTCAACAGCAGGTTATAATTTTGCCGCTGCTCTCACAAATATTTTTACATTAGGTTCAACAACTTATACTCCCCAGCAAGAACAGAAACATTCAGCCGCCGGACCTATTCTGGCTATTGCCGGTGCAGGTGCAATGCTAGGCAGCATTCCATTATTTACAGCATCAGCCAAAAATAAAAGAAAAGCAAATCTTATTCTTAAAGAAGAAACCGTATTCTTTAATCCACAATTAAATATAAAAGAGCATCTGGTAGCAGTTGGAGTAAAAATCAATTTATAAATCTTTAAACAAAAACATAATGAAAAAATTATTATTTCTCTGTATAGTTTGCCTTTGCGCAACTACACACACTAACGCACAAATGCGTGACACAACTGTAAACATGGATATGCATAAAGTTGATTTTAATTATATTTCTAAAAAACAAAAAAATACTGCGTGGATATTATTAGCCGGTGAACTTGGAATAGCTGCTATTGGAGGTATTGTGCAGTTGGCAGCTGATAATCATCGGGCAGGTGATTTCAATCTAAACTTTACTGGAGCAGGTATTGCTGTAATAGGGGGTATTGTAAGTTTATCCAGCATACCCTTTTTTATAAGTTCATCAAAAAATAAAAGGAAGGCAATTCTTTAAAGATGAAAAGGTATCTTTCAATCCCCAATTAAATATAAAAGAACATCTGCTTTCTGTTGCTTTGAAAATTAATTTATAACTCCAATACTTAATGACTATATTTCATAATAAACCAAATATGAGATGACACTTCGTTCTGCCATAGCGTCGGATAACGAACAATTGGTACATCTTACCAATTTAACACCCATGCAGGGAAATATATCCATATGCATAAAAAGAGAGCCTGATTTTTTTGCATTACTTAATAAAAAAGGTAAGGCTCACGTAATAATTGCTGAAGAAGATAATGTTATCATAGGATGTGTTTCCATTGTACAGGAAGAAATGATATTATTAAACAAACCTGCAACGTTTTATTATTTATGTGATCTTAAAGTACATCCTGATCATCGAAATAAAAAGGTTGCAACACACCTATGTTACCGGATGCATAAATATTTACTTGATAAAGATGCTGACTGGATGTTAAGTATGGTAGCAAAAGGTAACAACAAGGTACTGCCTATAATGTATGGCAAGGCCGGCATAGAAGGGGCCAATTCTTTAGGTGTATTTATTATTTACCAGTTACTTCCTAAAAAGAATATTCGTCCTGCAAAAAATTATCAATTATCTGTTAGCAGGGACATTTGTGCGATAGTAAAGCTGCATGGTAATTTTCATAACCGCTATGTTTTACACCCGGCAATCTCGGATGAAAGTCTTAAAGATTGTATTCACATAGCCGCTTTTCAAAATAGTGAAATGGTAGCTGCGCTAAGCTTATATGATCCTATACATCTAAAACAAAATGTTGTTATTGCCTTACCGTGGTATTTAAAATTTATAACCAAGGCTATGAGGATGTTGAAACCGCTATTTAATTTTCCCTATATCCCTCGTACAGGTGAAGCAATAAAAATTTTATATGCAAAAAATTATTCTTTTTTACCGGGTTACGAGAAGGCTCTTAATGAGCTTATCAAATATGCAAGAATGTTTGCATTTGAAAAAAATTATAATTTTTTTTCAATAACTTTTCATGAAAGAGACAAATTAAAAGCCTTGGTAAAAAATATGCCTGCCTTTACATTTAAATCACAAGAGCTTATAGGCAGCTTAAAAAATAATACAGAAATATTAAATAAAATAAAAGAAGATTATGTGCTGGAGGATTTTTCATTAGTATAATTTATCACCATAAAACAAACTGTTATGAACACAACAACTCTCACTTCAGAAAAAACTGAAATTTATTGGGACGTGGTAACCGATATGCTGTCGCAGGCAATTACAGGCGAACTGGTAGGCATGTCGAACTTTGCAACATTAACCGGCACCATTGATGACGTGCATGAAAAAATGGAATGTGCCGAGCATGCCAACTGCGAACGTGGCCATGCGGAAGGATTTATGCACCTGGCAAAAAAGTATAAGCTTCCTGTAAACATTAACATGGATGGCTATTACTGGAAAAACGTAAGAGAATGTTTCTTACGCTGGGCAAATAAACCTGATTTTATTGGCTGCATAATAATCCAGGAAGTTATTCTGGAATGTTTTGCAGTATCGATGTATAAAGACGTAGGAACAGCCTTAGAAGATCATGAAATTGGACAATTGTTTTTATCTATTTCCAAAGAAGAAGAAGAACACATTGAACATTCTATTGATATTTTAAGATCCGAACTTGATAAAGATTATGCAGGCTTTTTACAAAAAGTGGAAGACATTCATAATGATTGTATGACCATACTTGCTGAATGGTCTGCAACTGTTGATTTGAAAGGACATTGCGGTGTTTGCCGTGGTGAGTGCATGAAAAATTCATTGTATGCTGCAGGCCTTGATATTAAAGGACTTCGTGGCAATGCAATAAACCTTTATTTAAAAACACTGGATAGAATTGGCATACCAGGAATAAAAAGCATAGAATGGATAGCACAGCTTCCGATGTAGCTTTTGCTTTGATAGGGCACCAGGATTCATGGCTAAAAATCAGCGGCTTTGTAAATCTCCTTCGTGATAATGCAAATGGACATGAAATGACGAAAGATAAAATAGCCGAAGTGTATTCTTACTTTCCGCCACGGGCCATATTTGATATTGAAGTAAGATCAACAACCGGTAAGCTTTCAAAGGGAAAATATATTGAAACATTTATTTCTCCTGATGAGCTGACTGTAAAATATTGGAAGAAGAATATATCCAAAGTAAAAGAAGCCGCTGATTGTGCTACTAAATTGCAGGCAGGCGTTACAACCCTTGGCGGTTTTACATCAATAGTTTTAGAAGGCCGTGTAGATATGCTGAATACTGATTCCTCTTCAAAGTTTACAACAGGCAATACATTAACTGCTGCCTTCATTGTAAAAAGTTTAGAGAAAGCGTGTATACATTTTAATAAAGATCTGAGGGAGCAAACCATTTTAATTATTGGTGCTACCGGAGATATCGGTTCGGCATGTGTGAGATATTTTTCAGGCAAAGTAAATAAGCTGTTGCTTTGTGCAAGGCAACAAAATTTACTGCTGCAGCAGGAAAAAGATCTGGCGGAAAAAAATGTTTCAGTTAAAGCTTCTGCCGATGTTACAGAATTATTACCTGAAGCAGATATTATTATTGCCATCGCCAGCTCTATAATTGAAGATTTTAATTCAAAATTATGTAAAAAAGATGTGATCATTTGCGATGCAGGATATCCAAAAAATTTGATCTTCAATATGCCCGAAGATCTTATGGATAGAATGTTTTGCGGGGGAATGGGAATTGTAAACGGCGGATTTGATTTTATCCCGGGTTTTCATCACGACCTATATGATTTTCCAATTAAGAATATCGGTCATGGCTGCCTGCTGGAAGCTGTAGTACTTGCTTTCGAAAGCAAGAATGTCGCCTATTCAACCGGCAAAGGAAATATTTCACCGGAGAGGATAGAAGACATGTACGCTATGGCTCAACGGCATGGAATTACAGAAGCTCCTTTTTTTAATACTAACAGGGTCTGGAATTAAATCTTCAGTATGGAAAATAAAATTAACGGGCAGGTACCTTTATCAAAATTGATATTCACGCTTAACTGGGAAGATCCCGAAAGTGATGTAAAAGCAGTAGACATGAAGCCGGGACAAACACTAATGACAATAACTTCAGGCGGATGTAATACGCTTGGGTTTCTGCTTCACGATCCCAAAAAAATATATGCTGTTGATATTAACCATGCTCAAACCTGCTTAATGGAGTTTAAAACAGCAGCCATTAAAAATCTCGATCATCATGAATTTATTTCTTTACTTGGATTAATAAAATGTAAGAACCGTTTGGAGTTATTTTCAAGAATACAACATGACCTTTCAGATGAGTCAAAATTATTTTGGAATACAAATATTAGCCTGATAAAAAAAGGAATACTCTTCCATGGAAAATTTGAAAGATTCACAAAGCTTGCCGGCAAAATGCTAACCCTATTGCAAGGAAGTAATAAAGTGAAAGAACTTTTTTCACTACAAACGATTAATGAACAAAAAGAGTTTTATAATAAAAGGTGGAATAATAAAAGATGGAAACTGATCTTCACATTAATGTTTAACAAGAAGCGGTTGGCAAAGAAAGGCTTGGTAGCAGAATACTTTCACTTTGATGATGGAGCGCAAACATTTTCTGAAAGCTTTTATAACAGGGCCTCGAAAGTTTTATGCGATATACCTGTAAAAAATAATTATTTTTTATCAGCATACTTTACCGGAAAGTATAACAGTGAAAATGAGATCCCATTATATCTTAAGCCAGAAAATTATGACCATATAAAACGAAACATAAACAGGATAGAGATATTAACTGCTGATACTAAATACTGGCTGGAAACAATGCCTGCAGATTCTATTGATAGCTTTTGTCTCTCTAATATCTGTGAACTAATGAGTGAAGAAGATACCCGGAAACTTTTTACAGAAGTAGTCCGTACAGCAAAACCTGGTGCTAAAATTTGTTTCAGGAATTTAATGATACCCAGGGAAGTACCTAAAGACATGATTCAAGTAAAAAAGAATGAAAATCTTAGTAATTCGCTCCTTGCAAAGGATCGCTCTTTTGTTTATTCAAAAGTAGCAGCTTACGATATTGTAAAATAATAAGCATTGTGGGTTACAAATAAATTTTAAAATATACTGCTATGACAACTTTATTTGACCCGGAAATTAATAGTGAGATTCTTACCCGGATCGAAAAACTAAACCATTCCTCAAAGGCGCTTTGGGGTAAATTAACTGTAGAACAAATGCTTGCTCATCTTAACCTGTCGTTTAAAGTAAACTTTGGTGAAATTGAATTGAAACGCAGTTTAATGGGAGTATTCTTTCGTGGTATCTCACGAAGAATTTTGTTGGGTGAAAAGCCATTTCCAAAACATTTGCCTACTGATAAAAAAACGCTGGCAAAAGGAGCTTTGGATTTTTCAGATGAGAAGCAAAAGTTAGAAAATAAAGTAAGAATGTATATTCAGAAAGGGCCAGCAGTGCTGTCAAAAAATCCACATAATATCTTAGGGAAAATAACTCCTCAGGAATCTTCTTTCATTTCTTATAAACATCTTGATCATCACTTAAGGCAGTTTGGCGTTTAATAATAAAAATATCTATTATAAAATATGAATGTATTACCTACAAATAAAAAATTTGAAATCCCCAATTCCATAAATATTATTGCTGTAATAATATTATCATTTTTATATTTTACCTTATTAATAACAGCTTCCAAACAGGAGCATTGGTATTGGATGATCGGGATTTCCATTTTATTCGGAATAATAATGATACCGGTATATACACTCATCCACGAAGCTGAGCATAGCATTATACATTCCAATCAGTTTATAAACAATCTTCTCGGAGGCTGGTTATGTTGTTTGTTTATAGCTCCTTTTAGTTTTTTTAAGCATTGCCATTTGCGTCATCATAAGAAAAACAGAACAGATATTGAGATGTGGGATTTATATTATGAATATCAGAATAAATGGAAAAAATATGGCACTCTTTATTTTTTATCGATCGGCTTTGGTTATCTGAGTGTTGTTTTATCTGTTTTACTTTTTTCTTTTGCTCCAAAATTAATTTATTCAGGATTTTTTACAAAGCAAACCGAAGCTGCCGGCTTTCTGCAAGGGAGTAATACACAAAAAAAAATAAGAGTATTTAAAATGGAAAGTATACTGGTAATAATTTTCCATGTAATATGTTTTTATATTTTTAGATACAACTGGAAAGCCTGGCTTACTTGTTATTTAATTCACGGATTTATCTGGTCATCTCAAAATTATGTGAATCATGCTTTTAGTCCCAGAGACATTATTAATGGGGCTCATAATCTTAAAGTACCGGCTTGGTTAAAATTAATATATCTTAATTTTAATCTCCATCTTGCACATCATCAAAACCCTAAAATCCCTTGGATCCACCTACCCGCTTTCATAAAAAATGAACATTATAAGATAAGCTTTTTCAAAAATTATTTAAGTTTATGGAAGGGGCCGATAATAACAAATGAACCGGATCCCTCGAAGACAAGCCCGGATTAATGCAGTAAATAAAATCATTAGTGCATTTTTTTTATTATGAGTTCTATCCAATTTTTTGCTCTCAATGTAATGTTTGGTTCTACAATTGGCACATACCCTTCGGGCACATCAAATTCAAAACATTGAGATAATCTGCTAATAACTACCTGCATTACCATTATTGCAAAATTACTTCCTATACAAAATCTTGGCCCACCGCCAAAAGGAATGTAAGCAAATTGTGGTCTTTCCTGCGTTACAGAAGCATTAAAATGTGCTGGATTAAAAGCATCAGGAGTAGACCAATAGTGATGGTGATGATGCATTCCATAAATATTAATTAACATATTTGAGGAAGCAGGAATGTTTATTCCATAGATTTTATCATCCAAATATGGCTTACGAATAAGTGCCCAAATTGGAGGATAAAACCGAAGCCCTTCATGTAGCACCTGCTTCGCATAGATTAATTGAGACAAATCATCAAGTGTGGGTAATCTTTGCTTCAAAACTTTTGCTGCTTCATCCTTTACAGTTTTAAACAATTTTTTTTCTTTAGCAAGATGATAAAAGATCCAGCTTAGTGTTTGTGCCGTGGTTTCGTGCCCAGCCATAAACATGGTGGTTACTTCATCCCTTAATTGCTTTTCATTCATTCCATCTTTTGTTCCTTCATCACAGTAAGTCATCAGCATATCCAGCAGGTTCCCATGATCTGCACCATCCAACAAATCTTTTCTTCTTCTATCAATAATTCTATAGATAATATCATCAAATATTTTACAATTGTTCTTAAAATTAATATTAGCAGGGGTGGGCCAGTTAGCAGGAATTTTAATTATACTTTTCATCCATGAAGTAGCGTAGGTCGCCAACTCTTCCAATGCATTCACCATCGTAGCCATTTCTGCCTTAAGCGCCGTGCTAAACATTGCACGACTAATAATGGTAATAGTTAATTTCAAAAATTCATGACTTATATTAATTTTACTTTTAACAGGTAATCTTTTAAGCGTATCAATAAATGCACTTGTTTCTTCATTAATAATAGCAAGAATATGTGCCAATCTTTGCTTATGAAAAGCAGGCTGCATAATCCGTCGTTGCCTCAGCCACAACTCTCCATTGCTGGTGGATAATCCTTCTCCTAAAAAAAGACTTAATAATTTTGTAGCTCCGGGTTTACAGTATGCCTTGCGATTATCAAGCAAAACATGTTTAATATATTCAGGATGTTGTATTACAAAATACTTTTTTCCCAAAAAATTTGTAGTTACTATCGGCCCATAATCTTTTGGAAGGCTTCCTAAAAACTCAACAGGATCCCGTAGAGCATGACGGGTATTTCCAAAAATAAATTTTCCTTTTAAAGTTTCAGCTTCCGGGTAAGAGGCAGTAAAGGAAGTATTCATAAAAAGAATTATAATGGTGATGTAAATCTCTTCCTATTATTTACAGGGGATAGTTCTTTTCATTTCATTAATTGCGATATCTTTTCACGCTGCACTCTGAAAAATCTATATCTTTCTTTTTCCCCTGTACCACTAATTAATGTTGCCCTGCTAACAAGTGTATTAAAGCCCTGTAATAGTTTTTTACCAAATCGTACATCTTTTGTCATTAAATAGTTTAATGCGTTGTATGTTACAATGGAAAGCCGCTGGTCATCCAATTTAATTATAAATGTATTATTACCAAGGAGTACCTCATTTATATAAAATTTAATGGGCGCTTTATAACTAACATCTGTAGTGCCGGGCACAAACTTATATCCTGTGTCAGCCTGGTGCTGAAAATGGTCCAGGGTTTTATTGAAAGACTCAACTACAGTTACAAAATCTTCTTTTGTTTTAAATAAGCCTGCATCCCTGTAGTATTCCAGTTGATTGATTGTGCTGTTAAGGGTTTCAAAATTCCATATTTCTGTTGAAGGCAATACGTTGTACTCTTTAATAATTTGCTGACCGATAAGATTGCATTCTTCAAAAGGAAATTCTTTTAGCGAAAAATTTTTATCCTTATATTCCGGATTATCAAAAAGTGTTTTTAACCAGCAGAACGTTTTAAAAGCACCTATTTCAGGAAATAAATAAAAGTAAAAAAGCGGGGCATCTTTACATTGATATAACATTTCCTTTTTTTCAAATGAATTAAAGTATTTCATTTGTTGTAAAACTCCTTTAAGGTATTCTGCAAAATCAGGATCTGAGGCATTAATATCAGGAGCAGTAAAAACAACTGAGTCACTTTTAAATTGCAAAACCTCATCAAGCGATAAATGAAAATGCTCACATAAAATCTTCAATTCATTTAAAGTAACAGGTTTTTCGCCACGAATTCGCCGGTACACACTGTCATAGCTGATTTTAAGCAGATCAGCTAAAGTATCTACTAAAGAAATATTAGGAGGAAGAGCATTTTTAATAAAAACAAATAACTCTTTCTGCAGATCAGTTTCGGCCATAGAAAATAAATTTACGGATTTTCCGTAATGCTGATAAGTTTCTTTACGGATAAACCGCATAAGCCTTTATAAAGCTATTCATTTTTTCACGTATCAATTGGGTGTCATAAAATTATTTACTGCAAAAAGATAATCTGCAACATTACAGGTTGAGATAGGATTTATCAATTAGTAATCAGGTTTTACTGCTGCTATGTTTGTTTTTTAATTTAAACAAACCAGTAAAACCATTTTATGAAAAAGATATTTTTAATTGCCATTTTTTTAATTGGAACGATTACAGCTAAAAGCCAACAGCATGATAACCTGATAATTCCAACTGAAATAACATCCAGGGATGCGGCAGCAAATGAATTGCGTAAAGAAAATACCCGCCGTATAAACTTTTTTGTTTTTACAAAAGAAAAAAGTAAAAAGTTTGATCTGCTTGCTTTTTATACTTTGGCAAGGGCAAGAGTAAAAAGCTTCTTTCATCATAAGAAATTATATGTTATTAAAGCTGAATCATCTGCAGATGCTGCAGTGAAAATTGAAGATATTGTAACAAGAAAGAAAAAGATTATTGGCAATCTTTGGTTTGATTCTCATGGACATTATGGAAACCGATACTCTTCATTTAAGATCGGCACAGATCAGTTTAACTATAAAAATATAAATGACAGCAATGCGATAAATAATTTGCAAAAAATTGCTTTGTATTGTGATGAAAAAACAAAAGTTGGTTTGGGTTCCTGTTATGCGGGAGCTGATTTTTATTTTCCGGCAACAGATAGTACACCTGCCAGCAGAATGAATGGTGATTCTTTAATGATAGGACTGGGAAATATTTTTACAAAATCTTCTATTTATGCCAGTGAAAGCTGGGTTATGGCAAAGCCTGGAATTTTTATGGATAAGTTTGGATTTGCAGGCTACCCTTTGAATAAAAGATTTAAGGATAGCGTGTATGCGCCTGTATGGGAGAGGATTGGTAAATGGAAAGAATTCTCAAAAACAGATGGACAAATAAAAAGTATAGCAACTGTTGCATTAGACAGAAATGGCAACATTCATACCCGCGACCGCCATTACAACACTTTTAAGAAGTCAAAAAATAAAATAGCTAAATCTTTAAAAGAACTAAAGCCAGGATTAGCAAAATTTAGTTAGAAATTCTTTATAAATATTTAAACATGAAACATATTTTTTATTTACTTATGCTGCTATATAGTTTACAGGGAACTGCACAAACCAACAAACAGATAAGTGTTGCATTTATGAATGCAGCTACGGCAAATCCGTTCTCACAATTTGGAAAACTTATTACAAGGGTGCAACATCCGGGCGTTGAATTAGGATATTCTTTTAACTGGAAAACTAAAACCAAACATGACTGGTATCAGGAAATTAAGCTTGCCTATTTCTATCACAGGTTTGTACAACATGCTGTACCATTATATACTGATTTTGGATATAGGTATAAATTTTCAAATACGATGATAGTGCAGGCTGCCATTGGTGCAGGTTATATGCATTCCATCCCGGCCACTGCACAATTAAAATTACAAAACAATGGAGAATATAAAAATGGTAAAGGGATCGGAAGAATTCAGGGAATAGCAATAGTGAACATTGGCGCTGCATATATTTTTAATCCTTCTGTAGCCCGGCCATTTAAAATTTTTATTACTTATCAGCAAATGCTTCAAACACCTTTTATTAAATCTTATGTGCCTCTATTGCCATACAACAGTTTATTAATGGGTGTTAGCGTTCCTTTAAAATCAAAAAAATAAATCATGATAAAATATATTCTTGTACTATGCTTTTTTAGTGTGGTAGCTTCCTGCAAAAAAGCACAAATTCAACCATCGGAAGTATCCCCTGTTTCCATACAAATGTCTGATTCAAGCAGCAGTCATCCAAAGAATACAGCATTAAAAGCTCTGTTAGAAAAATATCATCAGAAGGGATTACCCGGCATATCACTTTTGGTTAATGATGTTAATGGAACCTGGTTTGGATCAGCAGGAAAAGCAGATATCGAAAAAAATATTGACTTTCTTCCCGGTACAGTTTCAAAAGTTGCCAGCATTACAAAACTTTTTATGGGAGTGCTAACATTTAAATTAATGGAAGATTCCATCAATACAGGTATTGGATACGCTGCGTTACAGCAGCCAGTTAAAAACTGGTTACCACAACGCATCCTAAGCAAACTTCCTAATGGTGATCTTATTACTCTTGGCGAATGTTTAAAACATGAAACCGGAATTCCGGATATTATTGAACAGGATGCATTTTACTTAGCTGTATTAAATGATCCCAATAAAAAGTGGCAGGCAGAAGAATTACTTTCATTTATTTATGATAAAAAACCTCTTTTTTCTCCTTCTGATACAGCGATCTATTCCAATACAAATTTTATAATTGTATCAATGATACTTGAAGCGGCAACTGGTAAAAAGCATTCTGATCTTTTGAAACAATATATTTTAAAACCACTTGGTTTAACAAACACCTATTATCAACCTCATGATATATTACCAAATAATGTGGCGCAAGGTTATTATGATCTATATAATAATAACACGATAGTAAATGTTTCTAATCTTGTTACAGGAAGCGGCAATGGTTATGGAGGTATTTACAGCAATTTGTTTGATCTGTACAAATTTGCTGATGCCTTATTTTTAAAACAAACATTACTAACAGTTAAGTCAATGAATATTATGAGAACATTTGGAAAAACGGATGGTGATAATTATTATGGCTATGGCCTTCAAAAGTCATTTATTAGCAGGGGAATTAATTTTGGTTATGGGCACAAGGGCAGAGATGTAGGTTATACTGCAAATTTATTTTACTTCCCCG
>JAYVEA010000304.1:0-2788 GCA_043749085.1 Chitinophagales bacterium | reverse complement strand
GATTTATATATTGTTACAACGGAGCTAAATAAAAATTATTGTAAAAAGGTGTTTAAAAGAGTATAAACCTTGTCCCAATGGGATTGTTGCGAGGTAATTCTACTTTTATTTTTTAGCGGTACGCATTTGAAGATGGTTTTCTTTCACATAGTTATTATTACTTTTCTGAAGCTCATTTAAGCTTGTAAGGTCCATCATAACAGGTTTGAGTTTGCCAGCTTCGAAAAGCGCGTTCATTTAAAATAATCCTTGTTGTGGCTTCAGGATCATCGAATCCATGGCCCCAGGAATAAAGCCTGAGAAGTACCGCATAAACTTTTTATCAAGATTTCGTCGTTCTTCGGATAAGGTTTTTCTATTTTTTTGATCTGTAGAACTTCAGGGCCTCCGTATTTTGTGTAGACAACTGCCTTCATTGTTAAGATTTATTTTTAAAAATCAGCACAACGAAAAAGGCTTGGCGTTGTTGGGGAATTAGCATTCCGTCAGCCGATAACCGAAGATGATAATTGCAATATTGCTGATATTTTATTCATAAGCCAAATTTATAACGTCGAGCCCAAACTGAAGTACAGTAGAGAACAAATGCTGAGGCAATATTGGTCAGCCCTAATAATGCCAAACCGCCTGTTGTGCGTTCGGTTTGCTTGTCAAGTTATTTTGCTGTTAATGAATTATAAACCTTTCCATCTTTTATTATTGTCTTGCTTGAAATAAAATTTTTATAGTTGTCAAATGGATTATTGTCATAAATAATGAGGTCAGCTTTTTTACCTTTTTCAACAGACCCATATTTATTCTCCATTCCTAATGCTATTGCTCCGTTAATGGTTGAGATTTGAAGAATTGCTGGAATTGAAAAACCATATTCGTATAATAAAAGTTGCTCAGATAAGGCAGCTTTTCCTCCATTAGGACAATCCGTACCTATTCTTATTTTCATTCCTTTATCGTAAAGACGTTTTGCCAAAAACATAAATGCCTTAAAGTTATCAGCATTGCGCTTTGTTCTTTCTAAGCTCCAAGTGGAATCAGGCTTATTGTTGGGATTTGAAAAATATGATAAGCCAAACTTTTCAGCAAATAAATGAATGGTTGTTGAAAACGTTGCATGATGTTTAGCAAGTTCATTAACAAGGGAATCAAAAGCAGGTAATTTGTTATGAACTGTAAAACTTGCTTCATTCATTGCCCCTTCCATAAAAGACAAGGAATCCAATTGTTTTTTGCTGTAAAAGCTCTGCATCCATGCATCAATTTTTTTCCCATCTTCTTCGGTGAAAGGAACACTATGCAATATTGTAAAAATATGTTCGTAATTCTTTAAACCTATTGTTAAGGTTGAATCCATATCCATTATACCGTTATCAATGTGCCCGTAAACGTTCATACCTAAACTGTCCGCAGTTGCAAAAGCGGCTTTGAATTCAGGCATGCGCAAACGCCAATACAACTTTATATGCCTTATGCCGATATTATAATAATCTATTACTTTTTGCTTTGCCGCCAAAGGAGAATCGACTGTTATGTGACAGATATAAGGCTTGCGGTCTTCTTTTGAAATCAAAGCACCACCAACGGTATAAATGTCCGTATAATTTGGAGAGGAATTTGCCGACCAGTTTAGAATAGGCTTTAACCATGTTTCCGGCTGTCCCATTATCATTACAGCAGTAATACCAAAAGGCAAATAATTATCGGAAATTTTTTTTCTTAAAAACTCTAAAGAATCATCAGCAAGATATTTTGGCGCTGCATCATAGTCGCCAAAGATATGTGTGGGATGAATGTGAGCATCAATTATGCCTGGTGTTATCAATTTGTTTTTAGCGTCAATTACTTTTCTTCCTTTTAATGACTTGTTACTACTAACGAGATTCACTATTGTATCGGAATTTATAAGTATTGTTTTGTTGTCGAGAGTAACGCCTTGCTTTGTGTCAAATACTTTTGCGTTTTCGATAACAAGGTCATAGGTAGTCGTGCAAGACTGGAAAAGTAAACAGCATAGAAAAAACAAAAGTATTTTCATTAGTCAAGTTTAAACTGACGCACAACTCATAAATATACGCACCTTCTTGTATAGAAATAAATTGTGCTTCAACAATTATTTATACAAACCCCATTAACAAATACATAAATTGATAACACTTAACTTTGCACAATGGAAGATGTAATTGTAAATAAGGTTGCCGAAAGCGGGTTGATTACGCTTGATCTGGAAGAGTATTATCCAAAAGAAGAAGTAGCAATATTTGATCTGAAAGACCATCTTTTTATGGGATTAATCTTAAAAGAAAAAGATTACCGTGAGGCTTTAAAAAATCTTGACTGGAGTATTTATCAAAATAAAAATGTTGCTATTACCTGCTCTGCAGATGCGGTAATACCCATGTGGGCTTATATGCTTGCTGCAACCTATTTACAACCAATAGTCAAAGATGTTGTTTTTGGCAATGAAGATTTTTTACACAGAACATTATTTTTAAAAAACCTTTCTGTAATAAACCCTGTAGAGTTCACTGATAAAAGAGTAGTGATAAAAGGCTGCGGCGATAAAAGTATTTCTGAAACAGCTTACGTTGAAATAACAAAATTGCTGAGGCCTTTTGTAAAGAGCATAATGTATGGAGAGCCTTGCAGTACAGTACCTATCTATAAAAAAATCGCTGATAAAAGAGAAAGTGAATGATGAGAATGGATGATTAAATTAAATCCGGCCAATCATTTTTATCATAAATGCCATTGTTCAAAACCATCCCCGCTTCCTGAACATCCATATCATCCA
>JAYVEA010000303.1:0-9280 GCA_043749085.1 Chitinophagales bacterium | reverse complement strand
TCTTATTTTGAAGCACATTTTGGTTTATTGTGCGCCCGATGTCCCAGTATAGCCTTATTAATTCTGTATTAACAGTAACAGCAACATTAGTCCGGGCCTTGTCGATTAAAACACGAACATGCTCAAACAGGTGAACGGGAGATACATCTTTGTTTATCTTTTTTACAGCCATAACTATTATAGTTAAAAATAAACATTCTCATCTTCATGAAAAGAGTGTATTAATTTCAGTTTGCATAATGCAATTGGTTTTAGTGGTTTGAAGATAAATATAATGTGGTGAGAAAATTTTGATAGCAAGCATTCGCTGTGTCGCACTCTTGTACCAGCAAGAATTCTATTCAGCTTAATTTTGCGTTATGGCAGATGTGCATACCAAAGAACAGCGCAGTTATAACATGAGCAGGATACGCTCAACGAATACAAAGCCTGAAATGCTGGTGCGTAAATTTTTACATGCAAATGGATTTCGCTACAAGCTGCATGATAAAACACTGCCCGGCAAGCCTGATATTGTTTTACCAAAATACAACACAGTAATTTTTGTGCATGGATGCTTTTGGCATGGACATAAAAATTGCAAATATTTTGTTGTACCCAAAACAAGAACTGATTGGTGGCTGAATAAAATAAACGGCAACATTGCCAATGATACAAAAGCTATTAAAGCTTTAAAGAAAGCAGGCTGGAAAATTATTAATATATGGGAGTGCAATCTTAAACCTGCAAAGATTGAAAAGGTGTTCTTTTCATTATTAAAGAAGATCTTTTAGTTTACTTCCTTTTTCAAAAAGAAACTATCTTTTATTTTAGTTTACATTTTAAAGAACATGTAAACTAACTTTTCATAATGGTTTTAGGTAAATTCATAAAACAACCTGGCGGGTTTAAAGCCTTTATCCTCAGATCACTTACTTCCTCCTCAAAAAACTTCCCTGACAATTTTTTAAAAGTTATTCAACGTGGTGGCTGAATAAAAAACATATCATGTTTATTTCCTTGATTGTGGAAATAAATAAACTCTTTATTTTAGTGCTGGTAGTTTTAATCTTTAATACATATAATGCAACTTCCCAGGTACCAATACAAAACTAATAATAGCTTTCTTGATTACGAATTTATTAGCGAAGGACCGAAAGGGAGTATAAAAAAAATTATAAGATTTACACAAATCAGTACTTCGGTTTTTAATATTGGCTTTGGCGATCTTGATGAAGAAACGGGAGAAATCAGTGATATTGCTATTACCAATAATAATGATAGCCGCAAAGTGCTGGCAACAGTAGCCGCTACTATTAATGATTTTACCATTCAATATTCTGATGTCTGGATTATTGCTAAAGGCAGCACTCTTTCAAGAACAAGACTTTACAGAATTGGCATTACCAATCACTGGAAAGAAATAAGTGTTGATTTTGAAGTGTTCGGATTAACAGAGGGGTAATGGGAACTGTTTGAACAACACAAAGACTATGAAGCTTTTTTGATACGCCGCAAATAATTTTGTAATTTTAATCTATGCCTGCAATAACTAAATATAAAAGCAATTCAAAGAAGAAAAAAGTATTTGCCGTAGTTGACAGTGAAGTTGGCAACTATGAGAAGCATCCTTTTTTTGTAAGAAAAGCCAACGAAGCAAAAGCCTTACTAAAAGCAGTTGGCCTGCCAAAAAAATTATCAAAAGCAAAATAATAATACATATATAATTCCGGACCACTATCCTCAATTATTTTCAAAGCATCAATCGTTGGTGCTTTTTTATTTCACCAGATCACTTACTTCTTTTCTCAAAAAACTTTCCTTACAATTTTTTAAAGGTTATCCAACGTGACTTAAAAGCCAACGGGCTTTAAGTCAATACAGTGGTATTTCTGCATCGAGATAAATAAATAGAACTATACTTTATTTAAAAGACATTAATTTGGCTTAAGGTTACATCTTTTATTATGACACAAGAAGGTCTATATGAACAACTCATAAATAAATTGGTTTCATCTAAGTTGAAGGACTTGGATAGAAATACTTTTTACATAAAAGAAAGTGAAATTGATAAGAGTGAAGCCGCAAGAGTGCTTTCGCAATATTTGGTTGAGGTAATCAGATTTGCTCTTAATTTGATTTCTGGTGATGATAGTATTGAAAAACAAATAGAGCTTTCAAACAAAATCATTTTCCTTTTAAGAACTGAGTTAAAGGATGAAGAGTTTGATGAGGATTTGATAGCAACGGAAGCCAAAATTCTATCAGCAATTTTTTCAAAGATTGATGCAAGATTTTCTGATTTTGAAAAGCATCTCAAAGAAATAACTCCTTACACAAGATTATCACAAAGCGAATTATTTACTGGCAACAATGCAGGCATTTCGCTTGAAAGCGAAATCAAAAAAGAAATTCTTTCCTCTGATAAAATCAATTTCCTTGTTTCATTTATTAAGTGGACAGGGATAAGAATTTTTGAGAAGGAGCTATTTGAATTTACTGAAAGAGGTGGACAATTAAAAGTAATTACTACTTCTTATATGGGTGCTACTGACTTGAAGGCAGTAGAGTATTTATCCGGTTTGAGGAACACTGAAATTAAAGTTTCGTACAATACAGATAATGAGAGACTACATGCAAAGGCATATTTATTTTTCAGAAACACTGGATTTCATACCGGCTATATTGGTTCATCTAATATTTCACGTTCTGCACTGACAAATGGTTTAGAATGGAATCTTAAAGTAACAACAAAAGAAGTTGGACACATCATTGATAAATTTCAAAAAACATTTGAAACTTATTGGCAGGATAAAGAATTTGAATTGTTTGATAAAACACTCCACACTGAGAAGTTAAGAGTGGCTCTTAAGAAAGAGAGAACTCATGAAAGAAATAATCCAGCTGCCTACTTTGACATTAAGCCATTTCCCTTTCAGGAAGAAATTTTAGAAAAGCTAGAGACAGAAAGAATAGTACACAACCGTTTCAGAAATTTAATTGTTGCTGCAACTGGAACTGGTAAAACAGTTATATCTGCATTCGATTTCAAAATTTTTAAAAAGCAAAACCCAAATGCAAAACTTTTGTATGTTGCTCACCGAAAAGAAATACTTCAACAAGCACAAGCAACTTTCCAAGGTATTTTGAGAGATAATAATTTTGGTGAGTTGTGGGTAGATGGAATTGAGCCTGAAAAATATGATTGTGTCTTTGCATCCATTCAAACATTGAACAACAGAATTGATACATTAACACTTTCAGATTCTTTTTATGATTTCATTATTGTAGATGAAGTCCATCATATTGCTGCTTCAAGTTACCGTCCAATAATAAATCATTTCAAACCAAAAATTCTTTTGGGCTTAACTGCTACACCTGAAAGAATGGATGGAGAAGATATTCTCAAAGATTTCTGCGATACAATTGCTGCTGAAATTAGATTGCCAGAAGCATTAAACAGAAAATTGCTTTGTCCTTTTCAGTATTTCGGAATTACTGACAGTGTTGATTTGTCAAATGCTGAATGGAAAAACGGAAGGTATTTACCAAGTGAATTGACAAGAATCTATACGCAAAATGATAAGAGGGTTGGAGAAATAATTTTCAACCTCAATAAATATCTTCGAGATTTTAATGATGTAAGAGCACTTTGCTTTTGCGTAACGCAAGAACATGCTCTGTTCATGGCTGAGAAATTTTCACTCGCTGGTTTGAAAGCAGATTATTTAGTGAGTTCCAGAAATGATCTAAGAGAAGAACTGAGGCGAAAGTTTTTGAGCAAAGAAATCAACTACCTTTTTGTTGTTGATATTTTTAATGAAGGAATTGACATACCTGATATTGATACAGTTTTATTTCTGAGACCAACAGAAAGCTTAACTGTTTTTCTTCAGCAGCTTGGCAGAGGTTTGAGATTGGCAGAAGGTAAAGAGTGTTTAACTGTTTTGGATTTCGTTGGTAATTCACGACCTGAATATGATTTTGAAGGAAAGTTTAGAGCATTGGTAGGGAAAACAAACACATCGATTCAAAAAGAAATTGAAGATGATTTTCCACATTTGCCTTTAGGATGTACAATTGTTTTAGAGAAAAAAGCAAAAGATTTTATTCTAGAGAATATCCGAAATGCAACCTCGCTCAACAGGAATCAATTACTCAATAAAATTCGCAACTATCAACACCAAACTACCTTACCTCTTTCGCTAAAAAACTTTTCAAACTTCTACCATATTCCTCTCCAACTGATTTACAAGAGAGGAAATTGGAAACGACTATGTGTTTTAGCCGAACAAATTAAAGATTATCGGACAACAAATGAAAATGAAATTTACAGAGTTATCAATAAAAAGTGGCTCTCATCTAATTCAAACTCTTACTTCCAGTTTATTTTATCATTAGCCAAAAATAATTTCGATATTAATTTAAAGAACCTTAGCGAAGAAGAAAAATCAATGTGCCTGATGCTTCATTATGATGTTTGGCAAACATCTGGAGGTTTTGATTCATTAGAAGAAAGTATTAAAGCTATAGGAAGGAATAAAATTTTAAATGAAGAAATAATTGAAGTGCTGGAAATATTAATTGATCGAATTGATTTCTTAGAAAAAGAAATTAACCTTCCATATTCACAGCCTCTACAAATTCATAGTCGATATACAAGAGACCAAATTTTAGCAGCATTTGGTGATCATACATTTAATAGAAAATCGAGTAATAGAGAAGGTATTGTTAGTCCGGAAGGCAAGAATACAGAGCTACTTTTAATTACATTAGAAAAATCGGAAGAAGATTATTCACCAACAACTATGTATAATGATTATGCAATTAGCGATACAATATTTCACTGGCAATCTCAAAATTCTGCAAAACCTGAAGACGGTAAAGGACGGTCCTATATAAATCATGAAAAAAATAAAAGATTGGTTTTACTTTTTATAAGAGAAAAAAACAATGACGAATTTGGCAACACAATGGGCTATGTTTTTTTAGGAATTTCTAATTATAGGGAACATTACGGTTCTAAACCTATGAGTATAAAATGGGAATTGAATGAGCCAATGCCAGCATATTTATGGAAGGATTCAGCAAAAATGGCTGTTGGATAATATTTCAAAGGTGACTTAAAAGCCAATGTATTTTTTTACACTAGGTTTATCTTGTGTCCTAAAGTATACAGGTTTAACTACTCTTTATTTGCAACTTCGTTTACAGAATGTATAAGCCAACAGCTAAAGGATATTTCTCAGGATGTGGAGGCTTGGAAATTGGAATTATGCAGGCGGGAGTAAATGTAATACAGTCACTTGACCTTGACATTGAAGCAACCAATTGCATGAAATCAAATAGTCATTATTTTTCTCATTCAATATTAACAACGGATATAAAAGATAAAACAGTTTTAGAGCAGCCATCAACTGATATACTTGTTGGCACTTACCCTTGCACAAAATATTCTGCCATTGCAGATATACATGGGACAAGGACGGGAGACGATTTGTTTCTTCATTTTTTTAGACACATAGCGATTGAACAACCTGAAATGTATATAGTAGAAAATGTTCCTGGCATGAAAAAATTTAAAGTTGTAATGGAAGCGATGACTCGGTTACCTAATTATTATGTAAATGTTTTTTGTCCTGTCGATGCTTCTAATTGGTTACCACAAAAAAGAAAAAGACTCATCTTATTTGGAACAAAAAAACCGTATCTGATTGCTTCACCAAATCAAATAAATAACAGGCAACGATTAAAAGATATTCTTGAAATTAATCCTGATGTTGAAATGCCTGATTATGTTATCAGCAGAATTAATGGAAAATATAGAGACCTTCCAATTATTGTTGATCCCGAACAACCCGGTGCAATGGCTCCCACATGTGTAGCTCATTATGCAAAAGATTTAGGAACAAGGCTTGTAAAAGATTGCAATACAAAATATGGTGTTCGCCCTTTTTCAATAAGGGAATATGCAAGGCTACAAGGCTTTCCAGATGATTTCATCTTTCAAAATAAAAGAAGTTCTTATAAATTGATAGGTAATGCTGTTCCTGTTCATATGGGAAAATGGATTGGTAAAGTAGCAATGAAATATTTTAATTAAAATAATTGTTCAAATGATTATGTATTTATGTTTTCGTCCCTGCGGGGTTTTCACAGCACATTCTGCAAAATTTAGAAGAACTGACTGTGAAACCCCGACGGGTAAAATGCTTTCAATATTTTGCACGCCTCTTCCCTGTAACTCCGGTTTTTTCCTGTAAAATAAAAAACCTCCGCCTTTCAGCAGAGGTTGTATCATTTACATTGAATGATCATTTTTTTCTTGCATGCCGGTCATACTGGTACACCAGGTCAGCCTTGCCATCTTTATTGATACGCCATGTTTCCTGAACGGCAACGGTATCCGTCTTTCCCTTTGTATCGGTACTGATCTCGGTGGCCCATACCAGTACCCAGTTTTGATTTTTATCAGTGCTGTATAAAGGTACTACAGCATTAAGGGTATCTATTACAGAAGTGTATCCTGCACGTCCTCTTTTCCAATTGGCCTGCAGACTATCTACTCCTCTTACCATCTTATTATCACTTTGAAAAGCTACAACGGTATCGGCTACCCAGCTTTTCATATTGTCCATTGTGTTTTTCTCCCAGTCTTTCCAGCTACCTTGCGCTATCATGGCACTGTAATCAGGGTTTCCCATTTTAAATGATGAGGAATAAGAAGCCGTGTAAGGCAGCGCTGCAGCAGGTTTTGCAGCCGTTGAGTCTCCACCTGTTGTTGCTGTTGATTTTGTGTCGTTGTTACAGGCACTGAACAGCGCAGCTCCCATAAGCACTAAAAACATCTTTTTCATTATTGTTTATTTTGGTTTAAAAAATACGTGACCGGTAAAGGATTCTCAAAGCGTTTTAAGAGGAGCAGATAAATCGAAAGGACAAAAAACGGAAGGCGAAAGGTATACTTTTTATTGAGAAAACATTATTAATTATTATCGTTTATTGTCCGGCATCTAAGTAAATATAAGTAGATGAGAATTGTATTAGTTAATTCTTTAATCGTTTAACAATTTTACTACATATTGCTAAATTAAAAAACTACTAAAAGGATAAATCGGGAATTCATCCACTGCTTCAAACATAGAAATCAAAATACCACTAAGACAATAAAACTAATAAGATGACAACCTTTCGGTCATCACCTTATGTAACTTCTATTCCTTTCTATTTCCTTCCTCCAATTATTTCTTACCAATTAACTTTACCAAAGGTTCCCATTTATCATGCTCAAAAACTTTTCTTCCTTTATAAAAAACAGGTCTGCATTTGCAGTGGGTTTTTTGTTTGCCACATCGAGTTTGTTGTTTGGCATTTGGGTGGCCAGCATACCGGGCATAAAATCAAGACTGGGTTTTACCGATGGCACACTCGGGCTTTCATTATTGCTTTCGCCACTGGGCGCCATTACCGGCATGCTGCTCTCAACAAGAGTGTTCAGCAAAATACCGGTGGGCAGGTGGATGCTTACAGGCTATCTTATTATTTGCGGCATCATGATACTCCAGATAAATTCTGTGAACCGTTTAATGTTCTGGATATGCCTGTATCTTTTTGGCACCTTTAGTTTTTTAAATGGTGTGTCTGCCAATGCCACTGTAAACCTGATGGAGAAAAAATACAATAAGCTTTTTATGACCACCTGCCATGGCATGTACAGCATGGGAGGTGCTGTGAGCGCAGGTATTGCGGCATTATTATTTGCGGTGCACATTCCATCAGGCTGGCAAATAGTAATGGTGGCCATTGTTATCATCACTGTTATTTTTTTTAATAAAAATTATTTGCTGGCCCACCGCGAAGTAATCCACAGCAGGTCGGAAGTTAAATTTCCGTCGGCAACTATTTTGGGAATATCATTTATCTGCATGGTAAGCTTTATGGCAGAAGGCTGCGTGGCAGACTGGAGTGCTATTTATTTTAAAGAAATATTATTTGCGCCAAAGGCATTGATAAGTCTTGGTTATGCAGGCTTCTCCATTGCAATGACGGTAGGAAGATTAAATGGCGACCCGCTGATAGCAATGCTGGGAAGTAAAAACGTAGTTGTGTCAGGAAGCTTTTTGGCGGCAACGGGATTTTTGGTGGTGGTACTTGCACCCTTTGTTGCCCTTGCAATAGCCGGATATATTATGATAGGGTTTGGCTGCTGCTGTATCGTTCCTGTTTTGTTCAGGGCTTCCGCAAATATACCGGGCGTAAGCACTGTTGAAGGTTTTGCAATGGTAACTACCGGCGGCCTTATCGGTTTTCTGACAGGGCCTTCCGTTATTGGTTTTATCTCTGAAAAAGCTGATCTTTCAAAAGGGCTGTCGCTGCTGATCGTTATGCATTTACTGGCGGCTTACGTGGCATGGCGGAATCCATTTATTACTAATAAAAAAGCTTCTATGGATGTTTCATTGCCTTATGATGAACAGATATATTAAACGCTTTTAAAAAAGCAACTTATAAAAACATATTTGTCACTTTTTTGCTTCTCCAAAAAAGTAACCAAAAAAGGAGCCCCGAAAAAGATTACATCCCTTTTTCGGGATGGTTCCCTGATTAAGCATTGTGCTTCTGTAGTGAATAACTATAGTTCCCTGATGTGTACCTACTTTGTTATTTGAAAAATAATTTCATAAGCGCTTGTCTTTCTTTGGTAGTAAGATGTAATTGTATGGAAACTTGTAAAAATGGTATCTGAAAAATCAAAAAATAAACAAACAGCCGTCCGAAATTTTTGTTGTCATTCGTTATCCCGTAGTATTAATTTTAATATGAATGTTGTAAAATATGTATGTCACTTTTTTGCTTCTCCAAAAAAATACTCCCGAATCGCTGCGCTCTCGGGATCTGCGACAAAAAAGGAACCCCGAAAAGATTACATCCCTTTTTCGGGATGGTTCCATGATTAAACTTAGTTGCTACTGTAACGAATTGCTTTAGTTCCCTGATGTGTGTATCACTTTTATATGAGAAATATGTTCAGAAGAATTCATCTTAATTTTTGGTTTTGGAAAAACTTGATCGAGGTCTCATTGCGGATCTTTATGAAGATTTAGATAAGTCCTGCAATAAAAAAGTACAAACCGCCAACAGCTACTGCTATCCCGATATACCATAAAAATCTTCTGCGGGTAATTATCGCTATTGCTGAAATTGCAATGGCAACCTGCAATAAAGTAACACAACGTGCAAGGATTATATGCCGTTGCAAATGTGCCTCAGATTCTTTTTCATAATTCTCTGCAGTTCTTTT
>JAYVEA010000302.1:0-2808 GCA_043749085.1 Chitinophagales bacterium | reverse complement strand
CATAATCTTTATAAAATTCTTGTTGGGTTTGTAATTGTTGCTGTAATTCCTGCTCTCTGTTTGCAGCACCTTCAAGTTCATGCTGTAATTCACCTATTTTATTTTGTAAATTATGTGCATTATTTAATTGATTTTCCATTTCGCTCCGCTTTTCTTTCCATGTAGTTTCTCTTCTTTTTAATTCAATTAATAATTCTTCTGATTCTTCCAGCTTTTGGTGGGTAAGGTCCAATTCACTTTCAATTTTTTCTTTCTCGTCGCTTACCTGGTAATAGAGTTCTTCCCAATTTTCGTCATCATTCCTGCCTTTATTGTTTTGGTAACTTGTCCCTTTGTTTTTCTCTAATGCCTGGATTCTTTCTTGTAATTTTTTTAATTCATTATAGTAAAGCGCCGAATTATTTTCTACAGACTGCAATTTTAGTTTGAGGGAGGAGATAAGCTGTTGTTTTGTAAAGGGAAGAGATTTTCTAATAATATTATAATTTCTTCTTAAAGGAAAATCTTTTTTTACAGGCGTTGCTTTATAGCTGCTATAAAAAATGTATAAAGAAAATATTATGGCCGCCGTAAGAATTACAAGCGACACTATCCACCAAAGCCACATAAGCCGTTATTTTAGTAATAAAAATTGAGCTCCCAATTCCGTAATTTATATTATTTCTGTGTGTTTTACAAAGGTTAAGCCGTAATAAAGCCTTTTTTAGTTAACTTTTGATGCAATAAATGCCTTGGGGCAGCGTATATGGTTATCAGGGTATCTTAATTTGTAAAAATACGGATGTAAATCTAATTTTTTTGACAGATGATGAATTAATAAAAGGATGTATACAGGAAGATGAATCAAGCCAGAGAGAACTTTTCCGCAGGTACGCAGGCAAAATGCTTGGAGTATGTCAGCGATATGCCCGTAGTGCAGCCGATGCTGAAGATATTGTGCAGGATGCTTTTATAAAGGTTTTTGAAAAGATATACCAGTTTAAATCTGAAGGCTCCTTTGAAGGCTGGATAAGAAGGATAGTTGTAAATACGGCTTTAAAAAAATATACAGTTATCCGGTATGATAAAGAGGTAAGTGGATATGAAATAACAGACAGGAATGAGAGTTCAATGGAAGCCACAGCTTACTCTCATTTAAACGAAAAAGAATTGCTTGGCTTAATAAATAATTTGCCCGATGGTTACCGATTGATCTTTAGTCTGTTTGTTATTGAAGGTTACCAGCACGAGGAAATTGCACAAATGCTTAAAATTCAGCCGGGCACTTCTAGAAGCCAGCTGGTAAAAGCAAGAAATATGTTGAAACAACAAATAATGCAAAAACAACGAATTGCAATATGAGGGAAGATTTACCTTTTGATGATTTTGTGAAGAAGCAATTCACCGATTATTCACCAAATGTGCCTGACCATATTTTGGAGAATATTATTGCAAAGCGCAAATCAAAACCAAAAGGTTTTTGGATGAACATATTTAGTGGAGGAAATATCTTAGTATTATCCGGCATACTGCTTATTGCAGGAGGAGGATCCTATTTTTTACTTTCATCAAATAATAATTCAGCAGATAAAAATATTATTACAAAGACAAGTATTGCTACACAAAAAACAATCCCTGCAGATAAAATAATAAATACTTCATCGGATGCAAATATTAGCGTTGATAAAACAGCACCATTAAATAAAGAGGCACAGGGAGAGAATATTGCCGGTATCGTTTCAGAGGAGCCTGTAAGTTCGGAGAATTCAAACAAAAATAATTTGTTGGCAACTTCATCTCATAAAAAAGGAATACAACATATTAAAACAAATGAAGATAATAACATAGAAATAAATAATGAAGAGATTCAATCCCTTGCTCAAAACAATAAAGAAGTAACTGCTGCCATATTATATTCTCCTGTCAAATTAAGTAATGCAAGAGAATTATTTACTACAAAAATAATTAATACAGCAAATGTAAAATTGCCTGATTGTCCTACACTTGAAAAGAATGCAGCAGGTAATAAAAAATATTGGGAAGTTTATGTCGGTCCTGATTATGCTTTTGACAGGTATAAAAGTTATGGCGATACTACCAGTAATAATTATTTGCAAAAAAGAAAAGCCAGCACAAAATTCGCATCAGCATTTAGTGCAGGGGTACGCTACACCAAAGTATTTAATAACGGTACCAGTATAAGAACAGGAGTAAACTATACACAGGTAAATGAAAAATTTATCTACTTTAATCCAAATGAAATAAAATTTGTAACCATAATTACAACACGTGTTGTGATAAGAGCTCCGGGAGATACTATTTTTATAAATGATACGCTGCAATACCAGCAAACGGGCGCCAGGATTAAAACAACATATAACCGTTACCGCAATATTGATATCCCATTGGTTATTGGCTATGAATTAGGCAATGGAAAAATTCACGCAAACATAAATGCCGGTGTTATTATAAATGTGTACTCATGGTATAAAGGTGATGTGCTGGATAGTTTGTACCAGCCCGTTAGCATCACAACAGGAAAAGGAAATACTATTTATCAATTTAAGAATAATATAGGCGTAGGGTTTTTAGGAAGTATATCTGTGTATTATAAAATGACAGATAATCTTCACCTGGTTTTAGAGCCTTATTTCAGGTATAATTTATCACCGATGAGTAAACAGAATTTAAACCTGCAGCAAAAATATAATATAGCAGGTTTACGTGCCGGGGTAAGATTTGATTTGAAGTAACAGGCAGCATTTTTAATAATTGAAGTATCTGGTAATTATAATGAAGATGAAAACAAAAATAATTTTATTCCATTTT